>NZ_OX030782.1:2052500-2352500 GCF_943733665.1 Aquimarina sp. Aq107
AAAGCGATTTACAATTGCAGATGAAAATGGAGCACAATTTGACCACGATAATCAAAAGAACTGGGAAAATATGTTAATTGATTTACAGGAAATCCAAAGAGATTAAGAATTGATTTTATTCAATAATTACAATGGGTGCTCACAAATACGGGGCATCCATTATAAAAAAATAGTATTAAAATGAAAAAAAATAATGCACTAGCACAGGCTCGCGCGCTCATTCTACCATCTCGTGAAGCTTCGCTAAAACGTGAAGTATCTGTTTCCCAATTTTGGAACAGCAACCGAAAACTGCTCGAAAATGCATGGACAGAATGGGAAATCGAAAATAAAGATAGTTTATTGATTCCTGATGAAACACTACTTGATCCAAGTTTACGACAAGCTATTAATGACGCATGGGAAAACCCAGAAAAAGAAAATGCTGTTGCAGACTTATGGAAAGAAATTATTCCAGGTGTTTATTCTACACAATTTTTCAATCTTGAACGTTTAACAGATTTCAGAGATTATCTAGAAGAAGTGATAAAATCACAAATTCCTAAGCGTCCACCATATGGTATCCAATTAAATCGTTACGGAATTATGCTTGACCCACGCTCCGAAGGACATCTAGCAGCACCTAATTTTCAAACATTTTATAATGATATGATGAACCGTTATATGCGTCCAATTGCTCGTTTGTTATTAGGTACTTACGGTTATGATAATCAAACATTTGGTTTTTCGATTCAATATAATCCTGATAAAGATAAAGATTTGCATGCGCACACTGACGCTTCAGCTGCTACTTTGAATATCAATATTAACTTACCCGATGAAGAATTTACAGGTTCACAAGTTGATTTTCATGATAAAACTACGGGAAAAATTGTACAGACTATTTTTGAACCGGGTAAAGCAATAATCCATCGTGGTGATGTCCCACACGCTACACATCCTATCACTAGTGGACAACGCAGCAATTTGGTTGTTTGGTTATACGGAGATCACATGCAAATCCCTAGAGCTAATACAAGCAGTTATGGTAGTTCTGATAATTCGATATCTAAATTTGATGAACCAAAAAACATAACAGCTCAACAACGTTGGAATATACCAGACACACCCAAAGACACTTTTGCACCATTCTAAAAAGTCTAATTCTATAAGGTGATTATTCATCAATTACGCAAAGGATGTTTTAACATATTTTTAATAAATGATTTATTAAGTAGAAAGAATGATTTGCTAAATATAAGTTGTTGATATTTAAAGACTTAATTCTCTATAAAACATAGGGGTTATTTAATTTAACAAAACCATCAAAATATGTACACTAAAAAGAATTACTCAATAGGAAGAATGTTAAGCTGGACAAGAAGAGACATTTTTTTATTTTTCTTATTTTCAACAGTCCCAGTAATATTATACGAAATATTAGATTGGAAATGGTTACATCTGCCTTGGTTACCAATCGGTTTAGTAGGTACTGCTCTTGCCTTCATAATTGGTTTTAAGAATAACGCGTCTTATGGCAGGTTATGGGAAGCTAGAAAAATATACGGTGGTATCGTAAATGCATCTAGGCTTTTAGCAACAATGGTAAATGATTTTATAACAAATGAATATGCAATTCAAGATAAAACTGAAGAAGAGTTTTTTGAAATTAAAAAGACAATTATTTTTCGTCATGTTGCTTGGATGACGGCATTGAGACATGCACTACGTATAAAGAAACCTTGGGAAACTACAATAAGTAATAAATCCGATCAAGAGGTGATGAAAAAAATGCATATATAGGAGTATGTATTTACATTAAAAAAGGAACTTGAGGGCTATTTGTCGAAGGAAGAAAAAAGTTATGTTTTAGGTAAAGCCAATAAACAAACTGCTGCTCTTAATCTTCAATCAAAACATTTTAAAGATCTAAAAATGGATGGATTAATTGATGATTTCAGGCATATAGAGTTCAAAAATATTATTGGAGAACTGTTCACTCTACAAGGTAAAGCAGAAAGAATAAAGAATTTCCCTTATCCAAGACAATTTGCTACACTTAATTTGTTCTTCGCTTGGATTTTTGTCAGCTTATTACCGTTTGGTCTAATAAGTGAGTTTGATAAAATTGGGCGTGCATTAATCAACTCAGCAAATACAGATAGCTTGTATAATGCTATAGTTGAAAATTTTGTTTGGTTATCGATTCCATTTAGTATAGTAATATCCTGGATTTTCTTTACAATGGAACGTATTGGAGACGTTTCAGAAAACCCTTTTGAGGGGATAGCTAATGATGTTCCGATAACCACAATTTCTAGAGGAATAGAAATAGATATAAGAGAAATGATCGGAGATGACAAAAATATGATCCCAGATCCGCATCCAGAATATGAACATACACAGATGTAAATTATAATCCTTTTATACTATTTTGGGCCTAGTAATCTGGATCTGCTTAACAAAAGTATATGATTTAATCTACTTATAATTGATGATGTAATATAACTCCATCATACCCTGCTGCATATAATTTATCTTTTATTATAATTATGTCTTGTAGAAAATTATTAGCTACAAGTATTTCTTTGGTTTTTTTAGAACTCCTATCAATAGATATTACCTTATTGTCATCGCCACAAGTAATTATCTTTTTTTGATTATGATAAATAATTGAACGAATGATATCGCTATGTACTTTAGTTCTGGTTATCTTTTTTGTTATTGTAGAGAACTCTATCAAAGTTCCATCTTTGGATCCGGCCAAGATGAGATCATTTTTTTCAGTGTTTAAACAAAATAAAGGTTGATCGTATTTATAAACAATACGTGATGCCTTTGTTTTAGAAAACATATCCGTAATACATATGTTACCATCTTCACAACAGCTTATTATTTTATTCCCCATAATAGACAATCCCCAGATCCAGTGATGATGTACTTGTATAGTTTTAATTAAAGTAAGAGTAGTATCCAATAAATATATGTTTCCGCTAGTTCCAGCTGCAATTATTAAGTTGTTTTGGAAGCATACTAGATTTAAAATCATTTCTTTAAGTCGAATAGAGGATAATACTTCGCCTGATGTATTCCATTTTTTTATAGTAAAATCTCTAGAACAGGATATAAATTCATTGTTTTGGAAATGTATCATTTTAAATATAGATTTCGAATGAAATTCCATCGTGCTTAGTAGCGTAAGATTTGTATTCCAACGTTTTATTTTTTTGTCTCTCCCACAACTTAAAAATTCTTTTTTATTCAATTTAAGTAAATCCCAAATGTATCCTTGATGATGATCGCTTTTTTGATTACTACTTTTAATAAAAATATCTGATCTAAGAATGTATTTATTACCCTTAGTAACTTTTGCTCCAGTGTGCCATATTTTATGATCAAAGATTAATAATTTTCCTTTTCGAGGATGAATTGTTTTAACAGGTTGATTATCGGTTTTTGATTTATAAAACATTGTTTCTCCATTATCGAAACATGTATTGTCATTTAAATATAATAGAAATGTAAATTTGGATTCATATGTTGAGTTGGGATAATATACCCCATCTTGATGCTTAGAAAATAATTGATCTTCCTGATATCTACAAAATCTAATTTTATCATTGATACCAGTAATTTTTGTGACAATACAAGGGATTTTTAAATGTTTTAGTTTTCTGAATAAATAGGAAGATAATGCTATGTTATTTTCTACTATACGATCATTATTCCTATAATAATTGGGATAATGAGTTATAGCCTTTTCAAAACTTTGTTTTCTAGTATTCAATATCTTATCAATTTCTGTATCCGACAAGAAATCGTCGATTTCTATAAGAAGCAGATTGTTGACTTTGGTAATCGTATTCATCTAAAGTGTTTACAAGGTTCAAAAAACAAAGTTCTAAGAACTATAAAACCCTTGCATTGATGTATGGTAAGATTTATTCTCTAACAGCAGTTTTTCTAATACGACTTAACGATTCTGGTGTTATTCCTAAGTACGAAGCAATATAATGATGCGGTATACGGTTAAGGAGATCGGGATACAATTTTATAAAACTTTCATATCGATCTGATGCATTTTGGTATTGTAATGATTCTATTCGTTCAATGGCTAATAAATAATTAAATTCAGCCATTAATCTTCCAAAAGTATTTAGTGATTGACTGATTTCATAAAGAGACTTCCATTGTGTATAGTCTATAGATATTACTGTTCCTGGTAGTATACATTCTATAATTTCGTTACTTGGTTGTTCTTTTAATAAGCTAACAAATGAAGCAACAATTGGATTTCGTGATGTATAGTTAAAATAGCTAGTAATTTCTTTACCATCTTTTAGTTGATAAACTCTATAAATACCTGAGATAACAAATTTTACAGACTTACAAATCTGTTCTTGTTTTATTATAATATCTCCTTTATCATAATTTTCTAAAGAAAGTTTAGATTGGAGTGCTTTGATATCTGTTTCAGATAGATTGACCCACTTAGAAATAAAATTGATTAATTCTTGATATATTATAGATTCATTCATAATTCTAATAAAATTACAAAGTTTGGAGCAATTTTATATCCTGTAAAATATGAATTGTAATTTTATCTCGAAACCTACTTATATCAAGCGCTATATTGAATTATCAAGTTATTGTAGAATGATATAGAAGTGAAGTGGCAGTATATAAAGAAAGGTGATTTTTTCTTGTAGTTTGTATTTTTCTAGAACCATCTAGTTTTTCATTAGTTCACCTCCTTATTTTCTTTATTATTACTTTGAAAATTAATAACTAACTTGCTAGTAACTAATAGACTAATTAACTCATTAACTATTTAAACGATGAAAAGTTTTTTAATAGCCTCTCTCGGTCTTTTTTTGCTATATGGATGCGAGCAAAATCAAAAAGACCAAGACCGAACACCAACACCAACAACGGATACTTTCGTTAAAATGACTAAAGCTGATACTATTGTTGATAGAACATTCCCAGATCCTGATAGTCCCGATCCAAAAGTCATGAGGGTGTATGAAAAATTAAATTTTGGTAATGGATATAATAGCTCTACAGGACAAGAATATTTTGGTGTTTTTGATTTTGATGGTATTGTGAAAGGAGCTGAAATTTCGGCAGGAGCGCGAGGAAACTCAGGACAAATTACAGTGGATCGCGTTAGCACACAAGAAGACTTAAAAGAATCACTAGATATATCAGCAAAAGCCGAATTGGATTTTACTTTAGGTAATTGGAGCTCTCAGAACGAGCTCAAAGTTAATGTTCTTAATGAAACCGAGTTTAGTAGCTTTTCCGATCATTTATTAATTAAGGCAGAATATGTAAATGAGCCATTGGTCTTGATCAAACCGAAAATAAAACCAGCTCTTATGGAATTGGCAAAAAATGATCCTGAAACTTTTATACGTACTTGTGGAGATATGTTTGTTAGCAGAATTTATACAGGTGGTGAGTTATTTACCTTGTATACCATGCATACACGTAATACCCGTGAAAAAGAAAAAGTTAATGTGTTTTTTAAGACTACAAATCAATACCTAGGCGTAAAAGTCAATGGAGAAATTGATGTGGACAAGGTTAAAAAAAATCATGAAAGTACAGAAAGTATAAATACGACAATTATTTCTAGAGGTGGCGGCCCAACACCTCGTAATCTAAATATAGAATCATTTTTAGAATATGCAGCACAATTTAAAGAAGATGTAAGTGCAGACAAACGCGCAGTTATTTTATATGTAGAAATGAGTCCGTATGAAAGTATTGCAGGTTTTCCTGATATTGATTTTAGCAAAATTAGAGTTGTGCAACGAAAGGTTTTAGAAGATGCTGGACATCTACTTGCTATGGTTAAAGAAGCTAAGGGAAATATAGAATTTGTAAGAAATAACCAGGATTTATTTTCTGAAGAGGATATCATTCAGTGTGATATAGAAGAACAACTAGCCTTAAAATATGATTTATTATTACGAAAAATAATAAGTGATTGCCGAGAAGATCCAAATTCTTGTCATATAAAAGATCTAAACCTTTTTGAGGATTATGATGGTTTTGCCCCTGATATCGAACTTCCTGAATGGGAAGGAGAAGCGACACCTCTGCCGTTAGCAACTGACCAAGGTTGGACATCAGTTTTTACAAATACTCAGAAAGATGAACTTATATTATCTATTCAGGGTGATATGGAAATAAGGAGAAATGATAAAACTACAGAAGTAGATTGCAGACAGCCAACTTATAAAATAGATAAGCGTTTGATCACTTATTATAACCAAAATGACACTTTCTGGAAACTATTATTTGGAGGAGGGCCTCATTACTTACCAATTTATGAAGAATATACCTATCCCTATTACCAAGTCCAATATGTAAGTAAAGAAACGAACAAAATAGTACAGACATTAAATTATACGGGACCACTAAAACCTATTAATGATGTGGAGATTAGAGTACAATTGGTGAACCCAAGCACCCGTCTTTTATTTAAAAAAGGCAACAAATATATTCCTGTAAATTCTGATATTATAAAAAAAATCGGCTATAATGCATCCCCTTTTTATAAAAATATACGCTCTTGTAAGATGGAACTTCCTGTTTCGGCAATTGTTGTGGATGCTAATATAGAACCGAGAAAAGAAAAAAGGACTCCCAAAATGATGAGTTCAAATATGCAAACAGTAGATAGAAATATTAAACGTCCTAGAGTAAAATTAATAGATGGCGTCTATCAATATGATTATTCCGAATATTGGGAAAATAACTAATATTAAAAGTTCTAATAAAGTTAAAAAGTGTAATTTTTATAATAGTATAGTAACACCTGTAAGAATAAATAAAGGCAGCAATTTAATATTGCTGCCTTTATAAGTATATAAAATTCTGTAATGAACGTTTAGAACCTTACAGTAGGATTCTAATTTGATTCTTATTCATTTACAATAACTTTGGTCATTGATTTCTCTCCTGTTTCTGATTCTAAAGTGATTATATACAGGCCGGTAGCTAGATCACTTACATCAATAGAATAAGTAGATTCATTGAAAACACGATGCGATTTCAATACTGCACCAGTAGGACTTAATAGTTTTATGATAGCTCCATTAAGTTTAGAAGTTCCTGAAATATTGATCACTGAATTCGACGGATTAGGAAATGCTGTAAGTCCTAAATCATCAAAAGAAGTTACTGATAATGTAGTTGCACATGATGGTTCGTTTGGTGTTAAACTGAAATATATTGTAAATCCTTCAGTTTTAGAAACCATCACAAAATTACCATCATCCACCGTTACAAAATAAGAACCATCTAATCCTGCTATTCCACTATTAGTAAAGGTAACTTCTGGATTAGCACCAGCAAAAGTCTGTGGCATTTGTACAAAAGAAGTATAAGTACTTGTAGTTTGATAATCAAAATTATATAGTCCTTGGTTGTTTAAATCCCAGTTGATGAAAAACTTATAAATATCACTAAAATCAGGTCCATTATCACCAATCACATATACATAATTATAGGTTTCATTTAAAGAAGGTAATGCTGCCGCTCTTGGTGTATCAAAAGGACAAACAGTTTCTTCACATTCAGGATCTACTGCTAAACTAATTGTATCTGTAGCACCACTGCTAAATGTTCCATCACTAACAGTTAAAGTAACTGTAGCACTGTTTAAATTCGTATATGTATGAGAAACTTCAACACCTTCTGCAGTGGTTCCATCTCCAAAATCCCAAGAATAGGTCAATTGATCTCCATTAGGGTCATAAGAATCTGCTGAACTGAACGTAACATCAGATCCACCACATCTTCCATTATCACTTGTAAAAAGTGCTACAGGTGGCAAAGGTTCTGTTGTTGCTCCAAAATCAATATCACTTGTAGAGTAAAATGCCTCTGCAGTAAGTGAGCGTTGCCAGATACTGTAAAGGACGTGTTTACCTGTTCTTTGCGGTAATATAACATCGATATCATCAACAGATGCTGATGGTCTTGGATCCGTTTCTACAAGGAGTTCTAGACTATCCCAAGTTAGTGGCTGATCTGGTGTCCAATCTGCCTTTGTTATATAAACTCGGTAATATAAGGTTTCATGAGGAGCAGTATTGGTCCAGGTCACTGTAAAAGGACCAGGAGTAACCGGTGTTGCCACCCAATCATTCCTTACTTGATCTAATCCGCCATATTTATCCGGGCGTCCGGCACTAGCAAGATTACCATCCATAATGATATCCATGTGCATTCCGCCAGCATCCATTCTGGCAACTTCATTCCAATCGTATAATGCTTGTGTACCCCAACCAATTACAGCATCTTGACAAGCAGGAGAATCCGGGCTTTCGGGACCTTCCTGAAAACAGGCCCAAACACGGCTTGGTGGATTGGTTACTGTCCCATGTGGAGAGACAGGTTGTACAGAAGTTAATACTAAGCAGAGACAAAGCCAAGTTTGCCAATACGTTCTTTTTACATGTAGGTTTTTTAGAGTATTTCTATTCATGACGAGTTAATTTGTGTTACACGATGATATTGCAGTATTACAATAATCATAATGTCTTCGTAACTTTAATTTTAAGAATTTATTGTGAATAGGTTTTTAGATGAATCATAATGTAAGACCAAGATTTCATACCCAAAGCAAATTATATAAAGTAAAAACCACTTTAATTTACGATACTATCATTAACATTGATTTTTTTTTAAAAGCTTTCTAATAAAGTAGCTGTTTTATTTAATGATGTATAAAAATGAATAATATGCAGATTTTATAATTTTTTTTATTAAAAACAATCGAATACAATAAAGTGTACTATTTATTTTCAGAAACAAGGTGTGTTTTTATGTTTTAGTTCATGGAATATGAGAGTGGGGGAACTCACCTTAGCCGAATGATGATTTCAATTAAATAACAGAAAATAACGAATGCTTTATATGAAATCGATCTTATTAAAATACCATTTAAAATTGATTTTATCCTATTTGATCTTTTTTCATTTTTCTGATTTTCATTTTCAGATAATATTGCAAGAATATATAAATAACTCACAAGGCTCTCACTAATGGTTTTAGATAGAAGTATAAACAATAAGGTCTTTTCATGGTTAAAATTATTGGAAGAGTTAGAAAAGAAAACAATAGGTTAAAGATCGAAAGTATATTAATTTTTTATCTTACTAGTCATATTAAAACCTTTGATGAATTCTATTAAATTTAATAAAACAGATTATCAGCTTTTGGCAGTCTACTTTTTAGTCTACTGGGTTTGGAATGGTTTTCATCATTTTTATGATACAAATACATTTTCTTTTATAGAATATTTTATTAGTATCCCTATAAGAATCATTCAGATGATTGTATTGTTATGGTTTATTAAGTGGGTCATAGAAACTTTCTTAATTAAGTATAAAAGTTACGTAGGTTTATTTGGAATTGGTATATCGGGTTTGTCTGCTATTGGCTTTTTTTTCTTCTTGTTAAACAAATACTACATTCCTTTTGGTTACATAAAGTGGGAAGAATTGCCTTCTATTGGTAAAACTATTCTTTTTAATGTTGAAGATTCTATTATTAATGTTTCTATTCCTTTAGTGCTAGTATTCGGAAAAAAATATTATAACTATCGAGAAGATCAACTCAATCGAATTAATTTACAAAAAGAGCTTGAGCTAAAAGTGTTACGTGCGCAATACGATCCACATTTTTTATATAACAACCTCAATACTATTGATGCTTTAGTAGACTATTCTTCTAAAGAAACCATTAAAAAATATATTTCGAATTTAGCGGCGTTATATCGTTATCTTATTCATAAAAAAGATGAAGAAGTTGTTTTGCTAGAAGAAGAGTTATCTCTTATAAACAAGTATTTTTTTTTAATTGAAACTCGCTTTGAAGGTGATTATAGTTTTGAAATTTTGAGAAATACTTCTAATAAAAATAATTATATACTAAATGGTGCTTTATTAACGTCTATTGAAAATATAATAAAACATAATACAGCGGATAATGAAATCATAATTAGAACACAAATCCATATCGAAAAGGATAAAGTTAAAATTGAGAATAATAAATCTAATGCGAATAATTCAAAAGAATCTTTAGGTACAGGCTTAAAAAATTTAAGAAAACGTCACGAGTTATTAGGAGATAAAACCATAAAGATTATAGAGGATGAACAAAAGTTTATTTTAGAAATACCTTTACTTAATGTAATAGATTAATACAATAAATTATAATGAATATTTTAATTATAGAAGATGAAAAACCTGCTTATAAAAAGCTATTAAGTTATTTAGTAAATTATTTAGGTGATAACTTTACGCATACTTATGTTCGTTCTGTAAATGAGGGCGTTGAGGCGTTAACAAACTCAAATATTTTTGATCTCATTTTTGCTGATATTAAAATATTAAAAGGAACTTCATTTGATATTTTTAGTCAAGTAACTTTTTCTACACCTATTATTTTTTGTACCGCTTATAATGAACATCTATTCAAAGCTTTTCAAACAAATGGGATTGCTTATGTTTTAAAACCGTATTCTCAAGAAGAATTAAATGAAGCAATTAAAAAGTTTGAAACACTTTTTAATACAAAACCTTATAATAAAGACATTTTTAATGACTTTAAGTTATTATTAGAAAGTAAGGAGAATGTATATAAAAAACGATTTGCTGTTAAGAAGAAAGACGATATAAAACTTATTGATGTTGAGACGATATGTTTTATAGAGGTGTTTGGAGATTTGTGCAAACTATACGACACTAAGGGCATGTTTCATACCATTTCGAAGAATCTTGGAATAGTATACAATGAATTAAACCCCAATCAATTCTTTAAAATTAACCGAAGTCAAATTGTGAATATTAATTTTATCGAAAGTATTTCTCCACACAGTAAAAATAGATTGTATCTCAAAATCAGTAATATAAAAGATTTAGTGGTTACTAGTACATCTACAACTAAAGCATTTAGGATATGGTTAGAACACTAATAATTAATCGTCATTTTATCCCTTTTCATTCTATCATTATATAGCTTCAACTTTTTTCTGTTTTTTTACGCTTAGTAATGCTGCAATTTAGTATCACAACTAAAATGTACATTAATGAAAACGTATTTTACAATCACTCTAATTTTATTTCCTTTAATAATTTTTGGACAAGACAAACCTATTGGTCAAATTCCATTTGCTATAAATGAAGATGGCAATATGACAATAACTTTGAAAATCAACAATTCGGATGTTTCAAATTTTATTTTAGATACGGGTTCTTCAGTTACTGCTATAGACAAGACAATAGCTGAACAATTAAATTTAGCATTACAAGAAGAAGGTGCAAAAATCATAGGAACTTCAGGAGTTAATAATGATGTTAAAAAAACTCAAAAACAACACATTTCTTTAAACAATAAAATAGAACTAAAAGATATAGAATTGTATGTCACGGACTTATCTAGTTTAGGCAAAATCAATGGTCTTATAGGTTTTGATTTATTTAAAGAGTATGTAACCAAAACTAATTTTGATACAAAAATAATTAGCTTTTATAAGCGTAAAGGTAAACCAGATACCAAAGGCTACACAGCTATAAATTTTTCAGAATCTTTTTGTACCCCAGAAATAAAAATTTCTTTATCGCTCCCTAATAATGAATCATTTTCAGGAAAAGTACTTTTTGACACTGGTAATGCTTCCGAACCATTTAGTTTCAACTCACCATTTGTAAATAACCATAAGCTTACTAAGAAATTCAAAAAACTAACAACTACTGATGCTAGAGGAATTGATGCCCTTTATAGAAAGGTCGAGAATGGTGTTATTCCATTTATAAAGATTAAAAAATTCAAGTTATCAGAAATTCCTATTGCGCTTTCAAACGCTCAACAAGGAATGTCATCTAAAGAGGCTTATATGGGTAATCTTGGACTAAAATATATAAGTAAATTCAATTTTATACTGGACTACAACAAGAAGAAAATCTATTTAAAACCAAATAAATCATTTGATGATGCTTTTAATTTCCCACTAAGTGGAATTCATCTAGAAGAGAAGGAAGAAGGGGTTTTTATCAGGTTAATTTCTAAACCTAGTATGGCCTATGATAAAGGTTTGAGAGCTGGTCAGCAACTAATTTCTATAGACGGTATTAAGGAAAAAGACAAACAATTTTACCAAAAAGCATTACGAAGTGAAGACAAAATAGTATCCATAACTGTGCAATTAGAAGATGGCACATTAAAGACAGTACAAATTTTATTGAAACGATTGATTTGATTTTAGATGCTGGATGATGTATGTTTAATAATTTTCTGTATTTTCTTTTAAAGTTTACTAATTAAATACCAAAGAACACCTGTTATTAGACGAGAATGTGTTTAAACGTGTAGAAATGCAGGAGGGAAGCATTTTATGATGTGAAATGGGAATTAGCTATTTTATAATTTCGCTAAAACTTCTAATTTTTCAAATACAATAACCTTATACATAGCGCTTACAGGTACTTTTTTATCATCAATTAACAAATGGGTTCTAGTTGCTTTTGAAACTCTGTTTAAATTGGCAATGTATGATTTATGTGTACGCTGAAAATCTGTAGATAATAAAGTAGTGATATTAATGAGTGTTTCAGAAATAAGATACATTCTAGAATCAGTAAAGATTTTCAAATAATTTCCAAAACTCTGAATGTATAGAATTGATGAAAATGAAATATTAACCGGTACGCCATCGTGTTTTATTTGAAGTTCTTCGCTTGCACTATTTTTTTTAGGCGCAGTTATTTTTGAAGCAGTAACTTTATTTATCGCTTTCAAAAAGCGTTCTAGTTTTATAGGTTTTAATAAATAATCTACAACGCCATAATTATAACTTTCTAACGCATACTCCGAATAAGCTGTGGTTAGAATCACTTTAGGTGGTTTTAATAGAGAACGTAAAATTTCCATCCCAGTAAGTTCAGGCATTTTTATATCAAGAAAAATAAGATCAACATCATTTTGTTGAATGAAATTGATAAATTCAAGGGGATTTCCAGTATTAACTACAATATCAAAATTCTCAATTTTAGAGCAGTATTCTTCTAGTACATTACGAGCTAATAATTCATCATCGACAATACCTATTTTTATCATATTACACAGTTAGATTAATAGTTAAATTTACGTAATAATCATTTGCGTTATCGACAATATCCAATGTATGAGCATTAGGGTACAATAAACCCAAACGTCTTCTTACATTTTCAAGCCCTAGTCCGTTTCTATTTGTTGCAGTAATCATCGTAGGCTTTGAATTAACTACACTAAAATGTAGCGTAGTGTTTTTTATAGTGACAGAAATATCAATTTTACTCTGTTCATTAGTACTTTGTGCACCGTGTTTAATAGCATTTTCTACAAAAGGGATTAATAACATTGGTGAGATTTTTAATCCAGAAAGATCGCCTTCAATCAAAAACTCAATAGTACATCGTTTACTTAATCTTTTTTCTTCAAGCAACAAGTAATTTTCTATAAATTCAAGTTCTTCTTTTAATGGAACTGCTTCTTTTTTCGAACTTTCCAATTGATAACGCATTAATTCTGAAAGCTGCATGACAAGATCTGGAGTTTCTGGAGATTGTTGTCTAGAAAGTGAATAAATACTATTCAATGAGTTAAATAAGAAATGAGGATTCACTTGCTCCTTTAAATAAGTGAGTTCCATCTCTTTTTGTAATTTTTCTTTCTCCGCATTTTCCTTTTGGATAATCATATTTCTTCTTAAAAAAAAAGCCGCCATACCAGTACCTGTAGTATAAAAATGAAATAGAAAAGTTTTAGTAACACCAGGCCAACTGTTGTTAGCAAAAGCTTCTATATAGGCAATAAGAAATATGCTCCCAATAACTAAGAGTACATATATAAAATATCTTTTCTTATCAAAAAAGTATGGAATAAGAACAAAATGATTTATCCAAATAACTGCCATAATATTAATGGCATATTTAAGTGCCCATAAAAAAAAGGAAAAAGACGAATCATATCGATCTATGAGCATCCATCCACTTAATAGTTCAAGGATGAGCACCAATACAAAAGCTCCGATGTTAAGGAGTATGGTGTCCTTAAAAGTTTTTTTAATCATAAACTCATTTAATAGCTAATAAAGATACTATCTATAAATACTAATCGTCATAATTTCTTTATAAAACGGGTATATCAATGACGAAATGGTTTTGTCATTTAATTGTTATGCTGATCCCTTTTAAGCTATTAAAGCAGAGATAATATTATAGATTTATTGGACATTTATAAATAATCTATGAAAAACTGTATTCTAATTCTCTTCACTATAGTTCTTTTTATTGCGTGTAAAAATGAGCAAAAAAAACATTCTAATACCATAAAAACGACAAGTCCAAAGTATGAAACATATAATTATACTGGATTTACAAAAGAAGAAGCTTATGCATACCATAAGCATATTTATGAAGGTGGAAATTGGACGATGTATGGTGATTTGGAGCGGTATTTTTACCTACACTTCTCCGAAATAAAACAACATTCGCGTATACTTAGGGCTGATAGGCCGAAAATTCTAGAAGAAACGCCAAGAGATGATGTAAAAAACTTTATCACACCGACAGATTTAAAAAAAGGCGGCGGACTATCATTAAATGATTATGTACAGCAAGTAGAAGTTAATGGGTTAATTATAATTCATAAAGGTAAAATCGTATTCGAAGGCTATCCTAGAATGTTTCCTACTGATTTACATATTAATATGCTAATAACCCAAGTTTTTGTTAGTACTTCAGTAGCTATTTTAGAGGATAAAGGTTTGATTGATACTAGCAAACCTATTGATTACTACTTTGAATCTCTTAAAGGATCAGGCTGGGAGGATGTTCCTGTAATAGATATACTTTCTATGAGCTCCGGAATTGGTTGGGCTCTAGTTGATGAATATGAAGTAAGCTTTGACCCAATTAAAGATTTAGCGACATTAAAATCCGTTAAGCCATCAGGAACAGAATATCAATTTTCCAATGCAGATGCTTCCATATTAACATTACTAGTAGAAAAAATTAACGGTGTTAGTTTTCGAGATTTTGTAGAAAAAGAAATATGGAAAAAAATAGGATCAGAATATAGTGCCCTTTTGGGAATCAATACGAATGGAACCTCTCTTTCATATTTAGATGGTATGTCAACAACCCTGCGAGATCTTGCTAGATTCGGTCTTGCATTTACACCAAGCGGTAGAAAAGACGCAGATCCAATTATTTCTGATGCGCACTTATCTAAAATCCAGAACATAAATAAAAAACTCCAACGGAAGTCACGATATTCAGAAGAACTAATACAGAGCAATTATCAGTGGGGCGCGGTATATGATGATGGTGACTTTTATAAAGGAGCCCATGGAGGACAAGGTCTTTACATATCTCCTTCTAAAGATTTGGTTATTGCATTTTATGGAACATCTAATATTGATCGCCAAAGGAATCAATTGGATGTGATTTCTAGACAGCTTTCAAAATCAGGATTGTTTGATCTTGAATAAAATGAACTACCGCAGATAGTACCGTAAATATCAAAACCTTAGTTAACACATAGATATAACAATAATTATGAAAAACAAAAAAGGACTACTAATTTTAATTCTTCTTATACTAACAAACAATGCTTTTACGCAGAAAAGTAGTGTAAAAGAATACGCATCAACTGTAGAAAGCTCTTCCTTAGTATTACCACAAATTCAGGTAGTACCCATAAAAGATACTAAGACAGAAAGAAATTATGAACTTTATATAGAATTACCTGAGGATTATTCTGAAAACAATAATAAAAACTATCCAGTCCTTTATTACACAGATGCGATGTGGCATCTCGAAATGCTATCTGGTTCTACAGAATACATCTTAGAAGATATTATTCTTGTTGGGATTTCCTGGCAATTAGATATTAATAAAGACCTAAAAAAAGAAGTAGGCAAGCATGTGAGTCGATATCGGGATTATAGCTTTCGTAAATCGAACAAACCAGAAATTCAGTTTAAATATCAATTCGGACAAGCTAATAAACATTTAGATTTCATTCGCAATGATATTATTACCTATGTGGACAAAACCTATAGAACTGATCCAAACAGTCGTACGTATTTTGGTTATTCAATGAGTGGAGAATTTGGAGCATACATATTATTATCCAAACCTGATACCTTTAATAATTACATTCTTGGCAGTCCATCGATCAAAAATGAAGTTGCCTATTTGTCTGAACTTAATACGAAATTTGGACCTTTTGATGCGTCAAATAGAAATTCAAGCCTCAATGCGAATGTTTTTATTTCATATGGCTCGTTAGAAAAAGATATGGAACCTATCGAAGAGTTTATTAAATTACTAAAAGATAGGAGAGATAGTGGTTTATCAGTTTTAAATGAAGTGATTGAGGGTACTCATGGAACCGCATTTCCTATGACGACAGTACGCAGTGTTACTTGGTTATCATCTATGATGAATCATGTTTCAAGTGAGAATAATGATATCTCGTTCTGGTCGACTCCACACCTCAATAATCCATATATCAGTACAACACCAGAGAACAGAAACGACGGTATATCAGTTGATACATTAGCTGTGAATACTAAGGATAGAAATGCAATTCTTAACCTTTCTCAGGAGATTTTTGAAGGCAAACATGGGAGCTATGATGCAGTTCTCGTTTCTCATAAAAACAAATTAGTTTTTGAATCTTATTATAAAAAAGGACGTATTAACGTGCCTCATGGACAAGCATCAGCAGTAAAAGCGTATACTAGTTTGGTTCTAGGAAGAGCGATGCAAATGGGGTACCTATCTATGGAAGATCTAAATAAACCTTTGATTAGTTTTCTAAAAGATATTAATCCTGAAAAAATTACCAAAGGAGCCGAAAAAATTACACTTCATAAAGCATTGACTATGCATGGAGGATTAACTATAAATAACGATACATGGAAAGATATTGAGAATGATTCCGTTCGGTTAAAAGGTCAGGGACTGGTTCAGACGCTTCTGGAGCAAACTAAACCAATAACGTCAGAATCTCAGACATATTTGTATGGTAATTTTAATCCAATGCTAGTCATGACTGTTATTGATGCAGTCGTACCAGGAACCGCTGAGGATTTTATTAAAACTGAATTACTTGATAAACTTGGTATTACAAATTATACATGGTCTAACCATATAAGTGGATTGCCAGAAGCAGGTTGGCGCGTAAGTATGATGTCGCGGGATATGATTAAATTGGGTAACTTGGTTCTTAATAAAGGGAAATTACATGGCGAACAGCTTATTTCTGCAGAATATCTTGCAACAGCCACTAGTGGTATTGTGAAACCCACAGAGGATTGGATGCCTAAAGACTATCGTTATGGATATTTTTGGTATCAAACGAGCGTACAGGTAGGTAATAAAAGCTATGATGCCTCATTTGCGTGGGGAGGTGGAGGACAACGTGTAATAGTGATAGCAGCGCTCGATCTAACCATAGTTATATCCGGCCATGATAGAGAAGACAAAATAATGACTCCGATTTCTGAAATCATTATCCCTGCATTTGTTACTCAATAAATATAACACCTTAATATCAATGATTTAGATTGATGAATATTAATATAAACTAAAAAATTAGTTCAAACTAAGTTTTTAGTTTATATTTGCATAAAACTCATCAATCATGAAAAAACGCCTATTTCTTTTCTTCTTAGTCTTAGTAGCTCAAGTAGCAGCTCAATCTGATACAATTAAGTATTTTAACCATTTGATTTTTCGAGAAACACCATATTCAAAAACTGAAGGTAGGATACCAATAACCCAAGACGAAAGCAAAAACACCAATCATTTTAAGTTAACTTATGATGCATCAAACCGACTTATTCTTATCGAATATCTATATAAGAATAAGCTTATCAAATTAAATAGGAGTGGTATACTTGACGGCAAAAGAGCTTTAGCTCCCAAAACCAAAATTGAATACATCGGTAATGAAGAAATAAGAACATTTTTTAATTCAGTTGGTGAACCCACAACCAACGGGATGGGAGTGTTTAAAGAAGTTTATGCCTATAACAAAGAGGGGAAGCGAGTAAGCTTAAGATTTTATGATAAAAATGATACTCCTATTAATAATACTTGGAAAATATTTGAATACAAATGGAAACACATTAAAACGAATACCGTATTAGAGACCAGAAAAGATATCAGTGGATCTAATGTACCAATGCGTCCTTATTATAAGTTTTATAATGTAGTATATAAGTTCGATGCTAATGGAATATTGTTAGCCATGAATAATGTAGATAAAAACCTAAATTTAATAAATGATGAAACTGGAATAGCTATAGATAAAGCGACATATGACGAGAATAATAATTTGATTAGTTTCCAATTTTTTAATGCTGAAAATAAACCCGTTATTGGTTCGTTTTTAGGAACTGCAGGAGGATTTGCCACTTATGATAAAAAAGGAAACTGCTTAAAATATGCTTCTATTGATCTAGATGGGAATTATATGTTGGATAAAAGAAGTAATGATGCCTATTCAAGATATAAATTTGGTACTACTGGTAATTTAATTGAGCGTAGTAGTTTTGATACAGATAGTAAAATACAAAAAAAACGAGGTGTAACGCGTGTAAAATATATTTATAACCAAGATGATTCAGCAGGATTATTAAAAACAGAATATCATCATACTATACCTACTGCAAAGATTAAAGATTCTGTTTTTATAAATCTCGCTAGTACTATTGAAAGAAAAAAATTAGTAGCAGATTATAATCAGCTATTAACAACCTTAAAACAGCATCCCACTCAATTTGAGTTTATAGATAAAGTGTCTTATACTAATTTAGTAGATGCACAACGGGAAAAACTAAAAGATTCAATGTCAATAAATGAATTTTATCAAGTAGTAGCTCCTATAGTTGCAAGTTTAGGATGTTTACATACGCGCATAGTTGATAATCGATTTTTTAGCGTACCATATAAATATTGGTTACCGTTGATCGTATGGTTTGAAGATGGTAAAATGTACGCTATAAATAATTGTATCGAAAATATAGCAATGAATGTTGGTTCCGAAATAATAGAAATTAACGGAATTACTGCAAAAGATATATATAAGAGTTTAAAAACAACGATTTCTGCAGATGCTTTTAATGAGCGCTTTTATAGAGGAGATTTAAACATCAATTTTTTATATTATTATCACAGTTACTTCGGTTTTAGTAGGACTTATAAGATAAAATTTAAACCTTATAATACCGAAAAAGAAATTACTACTACATTTTTTATTGATGAACCTGCGCCAGGTTATAAATCTAAAATAATAAATACACCTAGGTTAAGTTTAGATGTAAAAAAAGAACATAAGACTGCTATTATAAGAATTAAGAATTTTAGTTATTTTCCAAGAGGAAAACAGAATATTGATTTTTTCAAAGAGAAGATTGACGTTTATATGAAAAAAATCATAGAGGAAAATATAGAGAAGGTAGTTTTAGATTTAAGAGGAAATAGAGGAGGAAACCCTGCATGCACGAATCACTTATTGTCATATATCACTAGTAAGGAAATAAACTTTTATGAAGATAATGAGCTAAATAAAAGAAGAAATAGACCAGCAATTGTAAAACCAAAAACAGATAATACCATAAGTAATAAAAATATTTTTGTCATAACCAATGGTCGTTCCGCATCTGCTACAGCTCAAATGTTAGCAGTTGTAAAACACAATAAGTTAGCTATTATACTAGGAGAAGAGACCGGAGGAACCTACAGTACACATCCCGGAAGAAGAGTAAAACCTTTAGAAAACACAAAACTAGTTTTACAAATCGGGACAGAGAGAGAATCAGTGAATGTACCAAAACTACCACTTAATAAAGGAATAATTCCAGATAAAAAAATAGAAATAAAAATGGAAAATATTTTAAAGGATAATGACTTAGTATTAGATTATATTTTTAATCTTAAGTAATACAATAGATATATAAAACACTTATAGTTTATGGGTGTTTTATATAAATTAACTAAAAAAGATTAAAGAGATCTACTATTTTTGTGATCCGTATACATTTCATAAATTCTGAAGATTTGTTAGAAAAAAGAGAGCAATTACCCCAAGAGCCATTAATCGATGCAGATTATTTTATTTACTGTTTGGAAGCGGTTGACGATATAGAAACGAACGAGATTACTGAGGCACAGAAAAAATTAGAACAATTGACCTCTCAATATGGCGTAGCCAGTATTTATAAAACCTGTGATACTATTGAAGGTTTAGAAGCTAGTTTAAATACATTAGTGCTGGATGATCATAATTTTAAAGACTATGAAATCATCTATTTGGTAATAACGGGCGAAGCAAATAGTATTTGTTTAAATGATTACTATTATAGTTTACAAGAAATTGCAGAAATTTTTGAAGGGAAATTAAAAGGAAAGATTTTACATTTTTCTAATGCAAAAGCGCTGGATTTAGACGAAGAAGAAGCACAATATTTTTTGGATATCACAGGTGCAAAAGGTGTTTCTGGATACGGTAATTCTTATAATGGAGTCACTAGCTCCAATCTTGATATCGCATTCTTTAACTTGTTTAAAGAAGATGATAATATGTTAGATGTTGTAGAAGAGTTGCATCAAAGACATTACAAAATCTGTAAATTCCTTGATTTTAGACTGTATTATTAAACTGAGATCTTAAGTGTACATGAAATTTATTTTTTCTACAGAATAAGCCAAATGGGGAATTAGGATTATTCGATTAGAAATATCAGTAAAATCACCTTCAATTACAGATAGATTTATTTCCTTATGATATGTTAATTGGGAATGATGATCCCTTTGAATTGCCCTGAATTTGAAAGGAAGTGAATTTATGGCAACTACCTTGCGATTGATTGGGAGGAGCATTCCCACAATCTATTGCAACGAAAGTATATATGTGATTATCGGTCAAATTGATTTCCTTTGGCGAACCTTCTGGGCATCCGGATCCTTGCCATTGACTATTTAAAGTACCCTGATCTTTCCATACGCCATCATTAACTGTATGATCATAAGTCCACAAACGAACTGATTTTCTATCATTATGACAATTACTAACAACTAATTTACTAGCGCTAATTGTTGTTGGCGGCGTTGTTGTCGGAGGAGCTTGTTCTTTAAATTCAGGTTTTTCACACAAGTCATCGCTAAATATCGTATTTTGAGCGATCCATTTACTACGTCCTCTAATCGTAAAACAATGTTCTTTAGTCTTTGCGGATTTAGTGCTTTTTATTTCAAACTCATAGCTAGTTTTGTTTCCATCTAATACAATTGGATCGTAATCTGAGCTACTACCACCATCAATAAGAATGTATTGTTTTGTTAAGTCTGAAGTAGTTGAATTGGTCCATGATAATTTTCCTTTAATCTTTTGAACATAGTGCCATTTCCAAGGCTTATACCATGGTGATTGAATATAGTTTTCTTCCCACTCAAAATTAGAAAGTATAAGATCTGTTGCTTTCTTAGGTTTAGTTTTTAAAATTCTCCATTTCTGAATATCATTACCAGTAAATGAGCTCATTACTAGCGTCCCTCCAGAACTAAAATCTAAGGGTTCTATGACCATTTTTTTGTCAAAATGAGCACTTTGGATATAATACGTATCCACCTCACCAGCAACTGGTGTTATTTTCCATATTTGTTTATGTGCTTGTACTGATGATGTCTTAAGACCCTCCATTACAGATATAGTAGCGTCATCAACTTCACGTTTAGCTTCAATAGAGAAAACAAAATTTCTTGCTATTTGTTTACTGCTAATTGGTCGATCAGGAGCCACAACTTCAGCTGTTGGTGACTGCACCAAATCTGGGCTATTTATTCCAGAACCCGAAGGTTCTTTAGTATTATTATCCTTGATTACCAGAGGAGGTGTTTTAGCAGATAAATAAAAATCAGAACTTATACTGCTATTGTTGTACGCCATAATGTAACGTGCATCTTCACCATATCTTTCTGGAATATTATTTTTACTAAATCGAAACATCTGCGCTCTACCATAATTTATAGAATATGGCCAAACATTTGTTCCATTTGCTTTAACATCATGTTGAACATCTATAACAAGGCCAGTCTTAACGTTTTGGATATAAACCCAGCCCGAACCCCAATTTTGTGAAAATGTATTTATGGTAGCAAAAAATAAAAACAATAGTAGGTAGTGGGCTTTTATAGTTAATTGAATAGTTTTCATTTTTTCCTTTTTTGAGATTAATAAGTACGCAAAGAACTAACAATGAAAAAGAAGTACCAATAGGCAAAACACTAATACAGTAGGGGGATATCACCCAATCATAGAATTAAAGATCCGCAAAGTTCTTTTGTATGGCATATTTGCTTAAAATTTCTTGACAAAATTGAAGATTCAAGAGCTCCTCTAAAATAACAGGAATTTAAGACGATACTGTATCATAATTCTTCAGATACTCCAAAAATATGTTTTATCAGTACATTTTGTATGCCAACATCGTGATGTAAGTAGGAAACAGCGTTTAAACATTAGACATTTGCAGCTTATTAATATTAAAAACAGTCAATATGAAAAATTACATCCTAGTAGTAGTGATGCTGCTTACAATTCAATGTATAAATGCCCAATCTAACATTGATAAAGATGTGAATACATCTGCAATTAATTTAGTTATTGTTAATTATAATGGAGATATTTTATTAAAAAAAGCAACAATAGGTTGGATAACAATAGGTGCATTTTATGAAAAAAGACACACTATAAATGAAGTTATCGATAGTATCTCTAATAAATATGGAGTATCCATTACAAAACCAAATCTTAAAGGTGTTTTTACTTATAAATTTGACTTTAATAATACTGTAAGTATACGACAAGTTTATGTCGCTAAATCTACGACTAATGATTTGCCAACAAATAAAAATGTAGAATTCCGTTGGGCTCCAAAAGATGAAGCTATAGAAAAATTTAAAAGTACTATTCCATCTTTAGGCGAAATGATAGCGCAAGTTATAGACTATCCTCAGGTAGTTTGGGGAGGATCTTTTTTAATTAAAAAAGAAAACAATAAAAAGATTTCTATGATAACAGAGGATTTTTATCCAATAAGCGACGCTTCTACATATAGAGAATCATCTAATGATCCTGCAGTTGTAAAAGCATTACAGAAGTATATGGAAGGTAGCTCTTATAACAAGAGAGAAATGTTACTAAGTGCTTTTTCAGACAACGCTACATTATATCTAACCAACAGGGATGGAGATTTTAAAAGATATTCTCCAAGTGAATACGCTGATTTTTTCAAAAACGCAGAAAAGGGAAAGTTCAACGGGAGAGACGCTAAAATTTTAGAGATTACCGTTACAAAAGATATAGCAACAGCAAAAGTTGAAATTGCTGGTCCTGATAGAGCTTGGGTATATATTGATTTATTCTTGCTTAAAAAAATTAAAAATGATTGGAGAATTATTAGTAAAACTGCAACCAGGGTTGATAAATAAGATAGAGAAGAATGCTTTACAAAAGATAATGGAACATATTTCTCAAAACGATGTGGCTCCTGAGCTGTTACATTGAGGGTGTCGAAGTGTTGTCGAAGGGTGGGAAAATAAGGGAAGCCGATCTTAGGAGATTCGCGATTTCCATAATCTGAAATAGGAGGTAACGGGGAATGTGTAAGGAATTGGATTAATAAATAAAAAATATTTTTATTAAAGAAAATCCACAAGAAACAATCAAATAATTTTGAATTTGTTGGGAATAAAATTTCAATAATTTATAGTAGTTTTTCTTTTTCTAAAGTTTCTTTAAGTTTTTTATGTTGTTCCCAAAACTTGATTTCTATTTTACCAATAACCTCCTCATATTCCGGATGATTTTGTAATCGTTTTAATAACGGATCTTCTCTGATAAACAAAATTACCCAATATTGAAAATCATCTTGTAGACTAAACTTGTCATAAGCTTCTATGGCTTTGCCTGGTATGTTTTCATAAAGATAAAGCACAGCTAAACTTGCCTCTTTATAAATGGACTCATCTTTTTCTAAGTAGTCTTTATATTTATTTAAGTATTGCTCAGCTTTATTAGCAAACCCCATTTTATTATAGGTATATGCAATTTTGATGTTCTCTGCAGGATACAGGTCAATTTTATTGGTAGTAAGTATGTCAATATATTTCTCGTAATAGAATAATGCGTTATTATAATCTTCTTGAAAATAATACATCTTAGCCAATTCTTGAGTAATATCAGTACGTGTAGTATCTTTTTGCCATTCTATAAGCATTTTGCTTGTTAAGATTTTTAAATCCTTGTTATTGGCATAATCTATAAAGTTTTTTAAATAAGTAGAGTAAGGGTTTCTAGGATTATATTTCAAAGATTCTTCAATGTATTCAGAAGCTTTTTTTGTAAACCCATTTTGAACTAAGGCATTACTCAAGTTCAAATAAATATAGCTCTTGGATACAGAATCATTAGCCTCTATATTCAGTTTGATTCCTTGTAATGCATAAGTTAGGTATTTACTAGTATTAGGAACCACTCTAGAATATAAAACAGATAAAAATAATACTACAGAAGAGGCATTAGGATTATAATCGAGTGCTTTTTCCAAATAAGGTATCGCTAACTTAAACTCGGTTACATTTATATAATATAGCGCTTTTGCAATCAGAGGTAATTCTGAAGTAGCATCATACAACAAAGCATTGTCTGCATACTCATTTAATTTGTCTACATATTTTTTTTCAATTTTATTTTCATCTAGATAAAAGTAACAAATGGCAATTTGGGCATAAGCATCAGCATATTTTGAATCTTCTTCTATCGCTTTTTCAAAATTCAAAATACCTTTACGTAATCCTTCTTCACTTTGTTCATTTTGATGTTCTAATCCTTTTAGATAAAAGTCATAAGCTACTAGATTTTCAGTAGGTTTTTTAGCAATAAGTGCAAATTCTTTTGGTGTTACATTTGCTTCTATAGCAAGGGCTATCTTCTTCGCGATGTTATTTTGAAGTTCAAAGATATCATCAAGTTCATATTTATATTGTTCAGACCAAATAGGGCTATCTTCATTTGCATCTATCAATTGAATGCTTAGAAGTACTTCATTTCCTATCTTTTGTCCGCTGCCTTCAATCAAATAGTTGACTTGTAATTCTTCGGCGATTTCGGAAACATTTTTAGGATTGTTTCTATATTTTTCAGTAGATGTCCTACTGATTACTCTTAAATCTTTAATTTTTTGAAGATTATTTAGTGAAGATTCCATGACTCCATTGATGAAGTATAGATTAGAATTATCTTCACTTAAATTTTTGAAAGGTAAAAAGGCAACCGACTTTTCTTTATTTTCTTTGGAAGCTACAGAAGTGAATTGGTCCTTAAAAAAGTAAATAATAGCAATTATAGCTATTGTCGTAATTGCAATAATATATCTATTAATGTTCCTGTTTTTTGTGACAGTTTCTTCCGTTTTTTTATCATCGCTTGGCTTTATAGTCTTTTCTTCTTGTTTTTTGGTTTTTGTTTCACCAGGTGGATATCCATAATATTCACGATAACATTTTGTAAAATAGGACGGATTGCTGAAGCCAACTTCAAATGAAATTTCTGAAGCAGTCAATTCAGTCTCTCCCAACATTTCTGCAGCTTTTTGCAAACGTATCTCTCGGATAAACTGACTGGCAGACAAATTGTTTTGCTTTTTTATTTTCCTCAGTAAACTCGAACGACTCATATTCATTTTGGAAGCCAATTCAGAAACACCAAATTGCTCGTTAGAAATATTTTCTAAAACTGCGGATTTGGCCTGCGATAAAAAAGAATTTGAAGTAGAGTCTTGAGTCATTTTTTGATTAATTAAAACGAAGATAAGTAAAATTTAAACACAGATTTTTAAATCGGCTTTTTCTGATTTTATTATGATTTGCATCATAATTTATAGTCTTGCTACATAATTTATAAGACTGCATTAAACTTCATAACTCTTGATTCATAACTATTTACTGTTGCTTCAACGTTGATTGCATCTTTGTATCATCAAATCGAGATAATAATATTTAAAATTTAAAATCATGAAAAATCCAATTAAAATTCAATCAAGATGTTTAGCTATAATTATATGTATTATAGCAATTGCATTTACATCGTGTTCACAAAAAAGTGAAACCAAAAGCACAACAGCCACTTCAAATGAGAAGATTGCTAAACCTAGTCAAGATATTCATGAAGCGATAATCTCAAATAATTTCGAGGTTGTAAAACAGCATATTGAAAATGGTTCCGATATCAATAAAATAGAAAACATGAGTGGTTCTACACCTTTATTAACTGCAGTGACTTTTAACAGACCTAAAATCGTAGTTGAGTTATTAAAAGCAAATGTTGATTTATCCATAAAGAACAATGATGGCAGCACAGCATTACACACTGCAGCATTTTTTGGAAGAATAGAAATGGTTAAACTATTGTTGGATGCTGGAGCAGATAAAACTATAAAAAACAATTTTGGGGCAACACCAAGAGAAACTGTATTAGGCGAATTTTCGCAAATGAAACCTATTTATGAAATGTTAACTCTTCAATTGCAACCTATGGGTTTCACATTAGACCTTAACGAATTGGAAAAAGCAAGACCTGTAGTGGCTATGATGTTGCAATAAAACATATCTATGATTGCTTATTGCATTCTCAATCTAATAATAAACATTAAATACATCAACCAAATTTCCATAGTATGAAAATTGAAAGACGTTATGATATCGATTGGCTAAGAGTTATAGCTATAGCATTTTTATTAATATACCATATTGCTATTGTGTTTCAACCTTGGGCTATGCTTATAGGCTTCATAAGAAGCGACGAAATCTCTACTACCATCTGGCAACCAATGACCATGTTAAATGTATGGCGGATACCTATTCTTTTCTATGTTTCTGGTATGGGTGTTTATTTTGCTTTGAGAAAACGCAATAACATAGAATTACTAAAAGAGCGTGCAAAAAGAATATTACTGCCATTTTTATTTGGCATTGTGGCTATAACTCCATTACACATGTTTGTGTTTCAAGATTACTATAGTATGGGTTTAAGTTACTATCCGCATATGGGACATCTTTGGTTTTTAGGAAATATTTTTATTTATGTACTTATTGGATTTCCTGTTTTTTACGGCATACAAAAAGGTGTGTTTTCAAAATTCATAGCTTTTTCAAAACAACTATTTAGCAATCCACTAGGCTTATTATCTGTTAATGCATTTTTTGTTGCAGAGGTATTACTATTACAACCAAAACCCTTTGCAATGTATGCGCAAACCTGGCATGGTTTTGCAATTGGTTTATTAGCATTCTTTTTCGGCTTCCTTTTTATGAAAACAGGAAAAGTATTTTGGAATACCGTAAAACGATGGAAATGGCTATTTCTGGGATTGGCAGCTATACTATATACGGTAAGATATGTTCTATTCGGCGCTGAAGGACCTTTATACTTAACTTCTATTGAAAGCAATAGTTGGATCTTCTCAATATTCGGTTTTTGCCATCAATACCTTAATAAACCGAGTAAGATTTTATCCTATTTAAGTAAAGCCGCATATCCTGTTTATATCATACACATGATTGTATTGTATTTAGCAGCAAAATTTATATTGCCTTTAAACTTACCGGCACTAATAGCGTTCGTGCTGATTACACTTATTACGTTTATTGGCTGCTATTTACTTTATGAGTTTCTGATAAGAAGAATCCCTATTCTTAGACCATTGTTTGGTTTAAACTGGAAAGTAGATATAAAGAAAAAAAGGAGCGAAACTGTTGTTGTAAATAAAGCCTAATGCATCGGCTCAAATCTACTTCGTATTTAGAAGAATCATCCTTGAAATTATAAATAAAAGAATCGAAAAATGAAGACTAAAAAAATAAGTTCAAACGTAAAATCATCAAAAAAGAAAACACATCCATTTTGGAGCTTTTTCTGGCTTACTTTTCTTGTCGTTTCGCTCTGGTATGCTTGGTACTCTTTTTATGCACCTTCAAATAATATTGTTTGGGAAAACAATATTGAATCTGCTCAAAAACTTGCAAGCAATTCTGATAAAAATATTATGATATTCTTTACAGCGGAGTGGTGCTCACCATGTAGAATTATGAAACGTCAAGTGTTTGCAGATAAAGAGGTAACGAAAGCTATTAGTGAAAAAGTTGTTACAGTTGAAATTGATATGGATGACCCAAATGCAAAAGCACTTGTAAAGCAATATAATATTGGTGCAACACCAACAACAATTTTCATTAATCCTCAAGGAAAAGTAATGGACTACGCAGTAGGGAAAGTTGAAAAAGCAAAATTCCTTGAAATGCTTCTAAGTATTTAATCAGAGAGAGAATTTCAAATAAAAAATAATAAAAAAATGAGAAATAGCATATCACTTTCAAAAGCTGCTTTAACAGCAGGTATAGGACTGTTAATTATGACATTAACTGTCCCATTTGCTGAATTTAAAATATTACCTGATTTAGTTAATCCTAACAGTGCACTAGAAACTGCAAACAATATCAAGGAAAATTTATTTTTATTTAATGTTGCGATATTCCTCATTTTTATCACAATAGTGGCTGATATTGTTGTTGCTTGGGCTCTTTACGTGTTTTTAAAACCAGTAAACAGAAGTTTATCATTACTTACTGCTTGGTTCCGATTACTATACACTTCAGTTTATCTATTGGCTATTACGAATTTGATTAAGGTATTTACTTTAACAAAAGGGAGTTCGTACTTTCTTTCAAATTCTCAAGAGCAAATTTCAGAATTCATGCTTTTCTATATTAAATCCTACAAGTATGAATGGTTTTTTGGCTTAGTCCTTTTCGGCATTTATCTAATAATGCTTGGTTTTCTTGTCCTAAAAGCAAGTTATATCCATAAAGCAATGGGCTGGTTATTAATCATTGCTGGTATCGGATATGTTATTGGTCATTTAAAAGTATTTCTGTATCCCAATCTCAATACAAGCTTTAGCATGTTCACTGCTTTGGGCGAATTAGTATTTATGCTTTGGCTACTCATTAAAGGTTCAAGAATCAAGGAATTTCAAATAGGTTAATAAAAAGTAATTAAACAGTCAATCAAATCAATAAAAAAACGAACAATTATGAAATCAATTAAAGTTAAATCAATTAAAAAACGAACAATCATGAAAACAGTCAAAAAACAATTATTAAGAATGGCTTGTGTTGCATTTGCACTAGTATCTAGTATAACATCTGCACAAAACACAAAACAAGAATCAACAACAATAAGAGATGGTTTCATCTTCGAGTTTGTTGCAGGTGGAGGTATTATTAGTTTAGAAGATAGTGCAGGTATTCAAACTTTTGACAAATCTCAAGGAGCATTTGTTTTTCCAGATTTAAAATTTGGCTACATGTTAAACGACAAACTCGCCATTACAGCCTCTTTACCTGGAAATATATACGAATTTCAGGATATTGACAGGCATTTTGGAGGGTTCATTCCTTCTGTACAATATTGGGTAAAAGATAGATGGTGGATTCATGGAGGAATTGGCTTAGCAATAGATTCGCCAGCGCTATATGATATTAAAGACGATGTAAATGACGATTGGAACTTTGGTTGTGCTGTTATGGCAAGTACAGGGTATGAAATTTACAAAAAGAAAAACTTCGCGCTTAATTTGCAGTCTAAACTAGTTCTTGGTCGTGCTTCTTTAGATGGAGATGCACATAGAGATGCAGTAATCTTTAATGTAGGATTAGGTTTTAGTTTGCTATAAGCTTTCACTCGAATTATGTATTAGAAAGTCACATATAAACTTTAGCATTTACAGTATTTCTATACTGAATTGGATTTTGTATTACATAATTCGGGTTTGATATTACTTATTAATAAAATGAAAACACTAAGAATTTATCTATTTACCTATACTCTAATGTTAGCACTTATTTGAGAAAAAATGAAACGATTAACAAAATTTATAGATAAGAACATTTCAGGAAAAAAAGTTTTAGGCCTTTTTATCTTGACAAATGTTGTTTACACCTTTATGCTTACTGTTACAATTCCTAAAACAATGGAATTCTCTAACGGAATGAAATTACTGGATATGATGCCTACAGGATATGATCTGGATTATGTAAGAGAATTATTCAGTTTGCTTGGAGAAAATGGACGTTTAACCTATCTAAACAACCAAATACCTGTGGATATGATTTATCCACTACTATTCGGACTTTCTTACTATTTGCTTTTGGGGTATTTATTGAAAAAATTGAACAAGTTAAATTCTGTATATAATTTTCTCTGCCTATTACCAATAATTGCAGGAATTGCAGATTATTTGGAAAATATTGGAATTATAGTAATGTTAAAAAACTATCCTGAATTAACAGAGGTTGCTGTAAAATCAACAAGTTCTTTTTCTCTAATAAAAAGTATTTCGACAAGTATATTCTTTATTGTATTGATAGCAGTATTAATAGCACTTGGAATTAAAGTATTAAACAGAAAAACAATCTAAAAATGAAATACATCTTATTATCCTGTTTCTTTCTAGTACTTAATTGCTCAAACAAAACCAATCAACAAGAGCAATTGCAAACTAAAGAAGACAAAGAAAATTTAATTTCACTAATAGACCAAATATGGACTACCGAACAAACGCCAATTAGATTAAGAGATTCATTGATAGTTATATACGGTGTAGATTCAGAGCTAGCTAAAGAGCAACAGGTAATTATAGATAAAAATCATATAATTAATGAAAGTAGAGTGAAAAGTGTCCTTGAAAAACATGGCTGGCCAACAAAAGAAATGATAGGAGAACGTGGTAATTGGACCATTTGTAATGTTATTCAACATTCAGATAATGAAGTTCGAATACAATACCTTCCAATGATGAGACAAGCCGTCAAGGATAAAAAGTTAGAACCTCGATTCTTGGTAAGGGCAGAGGACAGAATAGCAACTGAGAGAGGTGATTTACAAATCTATGGTGGACAAATGAAATACTACCCAGAAACCAAGAGTTTTAATTTATGGCCAGTTTTTGACCCAGAAAATATAGATAAACGAAGGACAGCAATTGGGCTGGATTCAATCGCCATATTTCTTAAAAATAGATTTGATTTTGAATGGAATATCGAAGAACAAATAAGAAGAACAAGAGAATTTGAAAAGAGAAAACAATAGCACTTATGAAAACAGCAATTTATACATCTTATGGTTCTCCAGAAGTTATCCAGATAGTTGATCAAGAGAAGCCATTACCAAAACCTAATGAAGTTTTAGTGCGAATTAAAGCATCGTCCGCTACGCGTGCCGATACAATGATGAGAGCAGGAATACCGAAATTTGGTAGGTTGTTTCTCGGTTTTTTTAAACCAAAGAATACGTCTCTAGGAACAGGTTTTTCTGGAGTTATTGAATCAGTTGGTACAGAGGTAACTCAATTCAAATTAGGAGATGAAATTTTTGGAGAAAAACTATTTAGTAATGGCACTAACGCAGAATTTCTATGCATTGCTGAGGATTCAATAATTGCTTTTAAACCCAACAATTTATCACATCAAGAAGCTGCACCCGTTTGTGATGGTTTTCTAACCTCTTATAACTTTTTAAAAGACATCGTAAACATTCAACAAGGACAACATATTTTAATAAATGGCGCTTCGGGAAGCTTAGGAACTGCTGCTGTTCAAATAGCAAAACTTATGGGTGCTACCGTCACAAGTGTTTGTAGTACTAAGAATATTGAGTTGGTTAAAACCTTAGGAGCTGATTTTGTGATCGACTATAAAAACGATGACTTTACAAAAAACACCAATACATATGATATTATCTATGATTCGGTAGGAAAAACCAATTATAGTAAGTCCAAAAATGCTTTAAAACCTAGTGGAGTATTTATAACGCCAGTTTTAAGTTTAAATATCTTGTGGTATTCAATGAGTAATCCCAAAAGAGTGAAGTTTGCAGCTACAGGTCTAAAAAAAACTGAGGAATTAAAACGATTATTTTTAGAATTAGTAGACTTTTTTAAACAAAAAAAACTTAATACGGTTATTGATAAAACCTACAACCTATCAGAAATTATAGAAGCGCATCATTATCTCGAAACTGGGCGAAAAGTAGGTAACATTGTTATCGTAAATCAATAATAATAATTTATCAATCAAAAAACGAACATTGTATGTTTTTTAAATCAAAAGAAGGAAAGGAAAAGATACTAAACCTATATCATCAAAAGCTAAACGGCTTATCAATAGATTATTTTGAAAAATTAATAGATACCAAATTTGGTATAACGAATGTAATACGTGTCGGAAACACTAATTTACCACCTCTTGTATTAATTCATGGTACAGGTGGCTGTGCACCTTTAATTTTAGAATCATTTCCTAATTTATCTTCTAAATACTGTGTTTATGCCATTGATGTGCTTGCTCAACCTAACAAGAGTGCAGAACAAAAGTTAGATATGAAATCTCTTGATTATGGACAATGGTTGTTGGAAGTCATCATAAAACTAAGAATTAAAGATGTAACGTTGGTAGGCTTTTCTTTTGGAGGGTTAATTAGTCTAAAGGCGCTAGAGTTTAGTGAAATATCTATAAAAGAAGTCTTTCTAATAGCACCGGTTTATATTGTAAATGGAAATCCCTTTCTAGGCTTAATTAAGATGTTTATACCACTAAAAAAATTCATAAAAACCAATGATCAACATTACATTAAAAAAATAATGGATGTCCTTTTTTCTGAATATGACGATTTTGCAGTAGCGTATATGTCGATTACTTTTCAAAATTGTAATATGGACTTTTCATCATTACCTATCATAGCTAAAAAATTTGCTCAACAAATAAAAACACCTATTACCATTTTCGCCTGTGAAAACGACATTATGTTCCCTGGTAAAAAAATGATAAGAAGAGCCAAAAAGATTTTCCCTTCTTTAAAAGAGACCATATTATTAAGTAGGTCCAAACATGTACCAAATGCAACAAATTTTAATAAAATAGAAAAGATAATTCTAAATAAAAATAAGTAATTAGATGGAGATATTTAAAGTAAGTTTCTTTACTTGAGGGAGCAAAAGTATTTATTTAGGCTCTATCAGAACTAATTAATGATTTGTATTTTTATTTGGAAACCAACCTGTGCTCATCGCAGTCGAAGTAGCAGGAGGGGAGTGTAATGTGTGCGGAATTGGATTGCTTACTAAAAGTAGATTTTAAAACAGTCTTTTAATTTTTTTAATACTATTTAGTATACCTAAAGTAACTATACTACAACCAATAATTAGTTCTAGCCACCAAAAGAAATCAGTATTTCTAAAAAGAATTATAGATATTCTGATCACTAGATAAGCCATCAATAAATAATTAATTATAGTTTTATTCTTTTCTTTTATAGAAAAATAAATAAGGTTCCCAAGTATTAACAATGCGCTAATTATAATTATTCCTGTATTGTAAGGCCAATGCATTACACGCATTAGTATGGCCATAGTTAATATAGCGCTAAGTATCCAACCAAAAATACCAGGATATTGCTTTTCGATTAAAGTACTTTCCATAATACATATAATCGCTAACAAAATTAATTTTATGTTAGTTTTAGTAATCATACTGAAATTTATAATTTCAGTATGTAATACACTAAACAATATAGTATTTATCAAACTTGGTATATAAACTAAGCTAAAGAGAATTGTAACAATTAGTATATATGTGTTTCTAGACAATCTTTATTTTTTAGTATTTAAAAATAACATAAGTTAAAATCTAATTTAAGTAATTAATAACAATAAAAACGATTAGGTTTTAGTTTATAAAGCAATTTTATATAATGTCGAATTATGATTACTATTTCTGTATCATAATTTATATTATGTAAAATAGAATGTTTTAAACCATACCCTATATCAAATTCCTCATCATTATGTATTGTTTATAGATAAATTTATCAATAAGTATCAATATTCGTAATTCTCATAAATCGATTATTCCGTACAATCGTACAGAAATTTTCAAATACGCGATTCTCAGCGATTAGGATTTTATACATCTTTATACCTATATAATTCTTCTTGTAGGCATTTCTATATACATAAAATGAAAACTGTTAAACACAATCCTCAACTAATTCTGATTTATGTTAAATATGAATTTAAAAAATGTTAATTAGTTGACAACAACAATCCTAAATAGTAATTTCATAATTGTTATTGAACCACCCTGTTTTTTTGATACGTAAATTCAATACTAACAATTCAATAACAACATGAAAAAAACAAACTCTAAAACCAAAACTTTAGGTTGGATGATTTCCTACCTAAGAAAATGGTCAACGCCTTTATTGCTGTGCGTTGCCTTTATTTTTCCAAACTTTCAGACTATTTTTTCGCACGGTACTGTAACAAGTCCTCCTAGTAGAGTCTGGATTTGTTTTCAAGAAAATCCCGAGAGTCCCGATTCGCCCGCCTGTATTGATGCTGTAGCTATGTATGGTACGCAAGCATTATATGACTGGAACGAAGTTGCACGTATGGATGCTAATGGTATGCATCAAGCCATTATTGCGGATGGTAATCTTGCTAGTGCAGGACGTCCTGATAAGTATGGTGGCCTTGATCAAGTACGTGATGATTGGGTTGCCACACCGGTTACTCCTGGCCCATTTACGGTAACATGGACAAATTCTGCTCCCCATCAAACATTGTATTATAGAGTGTATATTACGAAAGCGAGCTGGACTCCGGATCAACCTTTAACCTGGGATAACCTTGAACTTCTGGTAGAAACAGAACCGAGAGAAGCATCTGCCACTGACAATATAGATGTTGTACTTCCTGCAAGAACTGGTAAACACATTATTTATAGTATTTGGCAACGATCACTTACAGAAGAAGCTTTTTATTCTACTAGTGATGTTGATTTTGGTCTAACAACAGAACCACAGCCTCCGGTAGCATTATTTACTAGTGATAATGGTCGATGTGGCGGCCCAGATGTGGAGTTTGATGCCAGTGATTCCTTTGATCCTAACGGAGATGCGTTGACTTATTCTTGGGACTTTGGAGATGGTACAACTGCAGAAGGTGTTACCGTTTCTCATAGCTATACCAATCTAGATAGCGCTGCAGTAACCTTAACAGTTAGCGATGGTGTTTTTAGTAGCGGTGTGGTACAAACAATTGACTTAGTGGTAGATACCGATTGTGAAGAAATAATTTGTCCTTTTGATACACCAAGAGCCTCTCCTCTACCTTCTGTAAATAGTTCGTATTCAAATATTTATGTATTGGGGGATAACGGCCCTAATTTAGATAATATAGCCAATTGTTCTATCAATTGGGATTTAGGAAACAATGGTTTATACCAATTTTCATTTAGTACCAATAATGGTATTCCAAACTGGTATAATGATTTAATTGAAATATCTACACAAAACTTTAATGCTCCTGGATCACAACTTACCATTGCTGGTTCTAGTTTTGTAGGATTAGATGGAAGTTATTACGTAACCTTAGACGGAGATAATCTGGTGTTAGTTTCTACTACAGGAGATTTTACCATTTATTGTAGTAATTCTGATATAGCTCCGCAATGTGGTGATATTATTGATCCAGTAAATACTGCTCCTGTAGCTATGCTAACTGCTACTCCAACTACCGGAGTTACTCCTTTGGATGTAGTATTAGATGCTTCTGGATCAACTGATGCAGATAATGATACACTAACTTATAGTATTGATTACGGTGATGGAACTTTTGGATCAGATGCTACTTCTACACATACATACACAACAGGTGATTATACTGCCGCTGTTACGGTTAGTGACGGAAATGGTGGTAGTGATACTGCTTCGGTTATGATTACAGTTACAGATGATATTATAGATCCACCTACTGGTGATTGTTCTTTTGGTGCGCCAATCGAAACTTCTTTGGTAAGTATAAATACATCTTACGATAATGTATACGTTTTGGGTACTGGTGGTCCAGATTTAAGCAATATTAATTTGTTTACACTAAACTGGAACCTTGCTGATAATGGTTTATATCAATTTTCATTTAATTTAGATATAGCTCCTTGGTATATTGATTTCTCAGACGCTACACAAAACTTCAATCAACCGAATCCTCAAATTTCTTTGGTAGGTACTGGTATTCCTGGTTTGGATGGAGATTATTTTGTTACCACAGATCAAAGAAACTTTGTGTTAGTAGCTAAAGATTACACTATCTATTTTAGTGATTCTACCACAGCACCAGTGTGCGAAACTGCTGTAAATAGAGAGAATGAAATAGAAAACATGCTCTTTGAGATGTTTCCGAATCCTGCAACTGGTAGTGTTTCAATAAAAAACACGACGGATTTAAAAAATAGCATCATTATGATTTCTGACCTGAGCGGAAAGAAATTAAAATCAGTAAGAGTACCAACAAGTACTACCGAAATGATAATTGATATTTCTGGAATTAAATCTGGATTATATTTGGTTAATATTTTGGATGATTCTGGTAGTAAACGTAGTTTAAAACTAGTTATCAACTAAGGGCTTGTTCTCTTAGAATAGCATAAATTTCATGAACAACCTTCTAAATTTTAGAAGGTTGTTTTTATTATTACACTAAAAAAATTGAACGTTCGTCCATAGGTTTTAAACCTTTATAAAAAAAATCAGGTAAACACATATTATTATCCTACCTTACTAAGCAAGGCGGTCATTCATCATTTATTAAACCTTATAAATCCTTTTTTATCAATGAGATATCTCTTAATCTTTATATGTATTATTTTTTATAGTTGTTCTAACAAAACTCAGAAAACAGATACATCAATACCTATACAAGGTGAATTCAATGAAAAAGATGTAGCATGGTTTTACAAAAATGGAAATTCTAGTATTAAAGGAATAGCAAAGTTTAGATCAAAAGATGGGGATGTTCGTTTTGGAAAACAATTTAGACTAGAACTAAACCCGTATTCACCATATACAAAGGAACGGTTGAATTATATATACAAAAACGATGATGCTGGTTTTGTGTATGTAGAAGATGGCATTCCTAAATTTACTCCAGATCCAGAAGGATATCATAAAACCAGGAAAATAATGTGTAATGAACAAGGAGAATTTGAATTCAAAAATTTACCTCCAGGAGATTATTACATCATTGCTTTTATGTTATGGAATGAAACAGGTGGAGGCATTATGAAACATATAAAACTAGGTGATAACGAAACAAAAGTTGTGGAAATGGTTAATTTCTAAAAGAATACAATAATTAGACTAAAAAAAAGAGCATTCAAAAATGAAAAGCAATATACTCACACTTAGCATTCTATATCCATTCTGTATGATCATTGGTATGTTTGCTTATAGAAATTATTCTGTAATAAACGATTTTGTTTGCTATATAAATTAAAGGGGACAATTGTGCCCCCTTTATTATGATTTAATGATATGTTATTCAATTATTATTTGATGGGTTTCGTCTTTGCCATTTCCTGTTATCTTTAAAAAGTAGTTACCTCCTTTTAAATTGCTGACATCTAATTGAATTTTATTAGTTTTATAGTCCATTTTTATTTGTTTAACAGTTGCTCCTGTAAAATCATGTAATGTAATAATTGTAGATTCTACGACTATATTATTGTCAAAACTGAAATTTTTAGTGGTACTCATCCGCTCAATTGTTAATTGATCAGATGTTGGATTTGGATATGCTCTCATTGAATAAATTCCGATTCCAGAACAACCTGGAATAGATTGAGAACCATAAGCAGAATCTCCACAGGAATTTGTAGCCTGTACTTGAAGATAACCTCCGCCACAGCCTACATAATAATTCAGATAAGAACTAGAGGTGGTTACTTGAGTCGAACCATTAATACCGTAAATTATCCAGTTATAAGGCGCAGAGCCACCAAAAGCTTGTGCATTAACCCAACCATTATTATTTCCATATATAGAAAGCGACATGTTCGTACTTGCACCATTAGCAGTTGCTGTTCTTTGCATAGTGTAGGTATTACCACAACTATTAGGAGGTGTCACAACAGCTCTTACCCAAGCGCTTCCTGTTCCATTGGCTTTAAAGGTACTCGGATTTGTTCCTTGTGTAGATGTTCTAGTTAAATTACTACTGCTACTCCAATTAATTGTTGAACCTGCCGGTAAATTGTAAACGGTAACTTTTCTTTCTGTACATCCGATAGTTCCTGGATTACTTGTATAAGCTCCATTAAGTGTATTGGTAGTTTGCGCTCCTGTTCCACAAGGATCTAGCCAGTTGCTTAATCGAGTACTATTTGTACCTCCGCCATTCCATGATAAATTAAATCTTCCGTATTCTCCTCTATTCTGATTACAATACGTATTGAAGGGGTTATAGTTTTGATTCCCATGTAGTTGTCCTACGACTCTTTGATTCTGATTAAAAATTGGACTACCTGAAGAACCATGTTGAACTACGCCATCATCAAAATTGACAAGCCAACGATTATTGGTTCCATTCCAACTTGATACTTGGAAATTATTGTTTTCAATAGAAATTTTCCTTAAATCACCTGCGGGATGATGTATAGATGCACCACTGGTTGGAGTATTTGTTCTTCTATCCCAGCCTGCATAGGTATGGGTACCATTATATTTCAAGCTCTCAATTTCTAAGAGAAGAAAATCGGTATTAAACCATCCAGCTCTAAATGTGGCTCCGTTAGAATTAACAAAATTAAAATGACTACTTGTTGTGCTACATGAGACTCTTCTAAAACCAAACTTGAACAACCAATCTTCAGCATTATTTCTTTCACTTGTACTTAACGTTCCATTATTATTGGAATCGGCACAATGAAAAGCAGAAAGAAAATAAGGTCTTAAACTGTTATCAGTGCTATTTAAAAGACAACCGCTACAATGTTCTGCTCCACTAGATAATAAAACTAAAGCTACAGAATTACCAGTTTGCACCCAAGCATTAAAGCAAGCTAGATCATTATTACAGGCTTCGGATGCACCAGGTGTTCCCCAAGTTCTCTCGCTGTTAAGTCCACGATACGCGTGTACTACACGTTTTATAGTAAAACTACTTCTATTCTCTGAATTTTTTGGTTCTTTCACATACATAATAACACGATCACCAAATATTAGATCTGTCAAGAAAACACCCTTTTTTTTATTGCTTTCACTTGTTACAGGCCCATAAATCATAGTTCCACTATCGTTATATAAGTAAAGCTCTGCACCATCTGCAAGTTTTAGGTTTTTAAGAACAAAATTAATAGAAAGAGCACCTTTGGAATAAAATTCTGATGACCAGACTCTACCATCCTCAGTATCTGTACCGTCCTTTCCAACGTCTACCCTAATATTGGTATCAAAACTTTTTCCAAATCGATAAGGTCTTGCTTTTTCTGACTTTTCTGTTCTTTTATCTTCTTCAATCAATGTGTTTACATTGAAATCAGGCATTGTGATTAATCTTTGTGTTTTTTGATTAATGTTTAATTCTGTAATCTTTTCTAAAGCATTACCTTCTGGATAATAGTTCGATTCAACCTGTGAAAAAGTGACCTGAATAGTAAGAAAAAACAGCGCATAAATAAAGTGTTTCGTTTGCATAATTGATTATTTATTGGTTAATATTTAATTTTATCTCATATAACTAACATTAATAATCTCACTACTGTTTTTAATGATAAAAACTTCTATTAAAAGCATCTATTCTTTTGATAGCAAAGTTTACTACAATAACGATAAATTATGAATGAACACGACCTGATGTCATGTGATTTAGGGGTAGTTTTTAAATTTACAAAAAAAACAATATAAAATATTGACTGTTAAGCACTAAGTGTTAAATTTTTAGGGAATTTAACATATGTTTTTTTATTAAATCAATTGAAGATTTTAGAATAAGTTCAGATAGCGTTTAAAACCTATTTAATCAAAAAAATAGTATTTGTTATCTGGTGTTATACTAGCGAAAACTTCCTGGGTATAGCTCTCCTGATATTAAAAAATATCATTACCAATGTCCTGTTCCAGGTTCTCCTTTAAAAGGTCCAACCAAATCAGAAGTGATCCATCCTGCATAAAATTGGCTAGCTTGTGCTCTTACTTGTTCTCCATCAACATAACAATCAAGATGTTGCGGATAAAAAGCGATATGATCTTTTAATGCTTCAAATTCTAAAAATGGATTAGGATATGACCACGCCACAGGAATATTAATCACTTCCTTTAATGTCCAATACACTGCATTTCCTTTCCATTCGCACATAGAACTTTTATTAGGCATCGCAACAAGCGTATTCATATCAATATCATTTTTAGGGATATAATATGTTGGTGGGCTTGCAGTCTCTAGTACTGCAAGTGCATTACTAGAATCTACAATCCTAGTATTTTTATGATTCACAATTACTGGCTTACTAACTTTTTCAATGATCGGGGGACGAGGAAAATCCCAAACTGATCGCTGATTCTCTTTAGGTTCAATTGCAAATGAAGGCCTTTCTGCACCCTTATAATTCCAGTGTTCTCGAGCTTTTTTTAACCAGTCTATCTTTGTTTTACCTTTTTTATTAGATCCCATAATTGTAGTTTATACAGTATATTTAATTATCACACCTGAAATAGCAGCAGACCTAATTTATTACGTAAACGCATCTTGATGTATAAAATTAATCCTACGACTACCCCACTTTCCTCAAAATATTTAAAGGCGGACTTTGTAACACACTTTTAATATTACTTAATCCAATGAGCAATACTAAAATTACAATACTAGGCAGAAACAGTAAGAATGGAATGCCAGAAGGCACAAAAGGCTCTTCGAATAATAAGGTTGCTAATAATTGGCTACTGATTAAAGATAATAGGATTCCAGCCAAGCTGCCAAGTATTCCTAAAAATAAATACTCTAGCGCCGTAATACTAAGAATTTGTTTGCTTTTTGCACCCAATGTGCGTAATAACACACTCTCTTTAATACGTTGATATTTACTATTTCGAACCGAACCTATTAATACAATAATACCTGTAAGAATACTAAAGAATGCCATAAAATTAATCACCCAGGAGATTTTTCCTAGAATGTCTTCAATAACAGTATAGATCTGCCTAAGATCGAAGACAGTAACATTTGGAAATTTACTTACTAGTTCTTGTTGCAAAGCAGCAGATTGCTTGTTATCTGGTACATATGTAGTGAGCACATGAAATTGAGGTGCTTGTTCTAATACACCTTTTGGAAACACTACCATAAAATTTAACTGTAAGCGTGTCCAATCTACTTTTCTGATGCTTCCAACAATGGTTTCCATTAATACACCTTGTATATTAAAAATAACTGGATCCCCTACTCCTAACTTTGCATTTTCGGCAAGACTTTCTGATATTGAGATGGAAACTTTTTCTCCAGATTTAACTTCTTTTACCCAGCTACCATCAATTATAGATTCAGAAGCAATAAGCGAATCTCTAAAAGTTGTCCTAAATTCATGGTTGAGTACCCAATCATTAACTGTGGAAGTTGTATCCTTTCGAATCTCATTACTTAACTCTCCATTAATACTATGCATTCGCATAGTAACAATCGATAAATTATCGATAACTTCTAATCCAGCTGGAGTCATGCTGGCAATTACAGCATCACGCTGCTCTGGTTGCACATCTACTAAAATAATATTCGCATTGTCTGAACCGTTATCCAATGCTGTTTTTGTTAATAGGATGTCTTTAGTGAAATATAAAGTACTAATTAAAAAAGTACCAAGACCTATCGCAAATATAAGTACAGTAGTCTGATTATTAGGTCTAAAGAGATTCAATAAACTCGTTCTAGCCGTAAATCCCCAAGCGGTTGGAAAATATTTTTTGATTACCTTAATAAATAAGGTAGAGATACCTGCTAAAATAGCAAAGGTGGTAAAAATACCTGCTACAAAGGCAAAAGCAAATAGTATATCTCTAAAAATCCATAGGGAGAATAAAAGAATAAAAAGCAAAATTGCTCCAAAAGTAATTATTCGAATCTTTTTGGATCCTTTAGCTTGTTTTTCTGACACCCGTAACACTTCTAACGGAGATACATACCAGGTAGCCAGTAAAGGTTGTAATGCAAATAGTACCGACATCAAAACACCTAATAGTAATCCCATAAAAATTGGCTGTAGACTTATAGAAACTTCTATATCAAATGGTAAAAATCCTTCCAAAAGAAATGGAAGTAATTGTTGAAGTCCTATACCCGCTACTGTTCCTAAAATTCCACCAATAAGTCCCATCACAGCAATTTGTATTAGGTAAATCAAAAAAGCCTGTTTTCTACTCGCTCCTAAACATTTTAAAACCGCAACATCTGTTAATTTCTCTTTGATATAGATATGTACTGAACTAGCTATGCCAATGCAACCTAGTAGTAAGGCTATAAAAGCCGCCAAGTTCAGAAATTTACCCAGATTTCCATAACCACGTCCTATTCGCTGACTAGTACTGGTATGCGTATCAAGGTCAGCGTTTTCTGTATCTAAGATAGGATCTAACGTTTTATCTAATTTAATCAGATCAACTTCTGGTGATTCAAAAAAATATTGATATCTCTTTCTACTACCCAATTGCAACAATTCGGTCTGTTCTATAAATCGATATGGGATTAGTACTGTGGGAGCTACCGTTGATGAGATTCCAGAACTACCTGGCATTGAATTAATAGCTCCTATAATAGGAAAAGTAACCAATCCTAACTTGATAGAATCACCTGGTTTTATATCATATTGCAACATAAGTGTAGCATCTACTAAGGCTCCTCCCCTTTTTTGATACTCAGCAGCTGCAGTACTAGGTTCCGTTTCCAAAGTTCCATAAAAAGGAAAATTGCCCTCCATACCTCTCACTTGTACCAATTTTGCTGCTCCATTACTTGAAAATGCTGCCATGGACGGAAAATTAACTTCATAGGCATCTGCTCCCAACGAGTCGATAATAGCTTGTACTTTCTTATTAGGGAGTTGTCTACTATCAATAATAAAATCAGCACCCATCAATACTTTGGATTGATCTTGTATATTTTGTTTTACATTTTCACTAAATAATTGTATCGAAACTACGGCGGCAATACCAAGAATGATAGATGCCATAAATAATAGTAACCTAGAAATACTAGATCTTCCATCACGCCACGCCATCTTTAGTAACCAAGCAATATCTGTTTTTGAATATGAATCCATTTTCATTATTGTACTAACGTTTTCTCATTGCTTATAATTTTCCCTCCTTTTAATCTAAGTATCTGTTGAGTTCGATTTGCCAAATCAAGATCGTGAGAGATAATAACCAAAGTAGTTCCAGCTTCTTTATTTAATTCAAAAAGGAGCTGTATGACCTTTTCTCCGGTTTCTTCATCTAAATTTCCTGTTGGTTCATCAGCAAATAAAATCGTAGGTGCATTTGAAAAGGCACGGGCTAATGCAACACGTTGTTGTTCTCCTCCTGATAATTGTGAGGGATAGTGATGAAAACGATGTGATAATCCTACCTTTTCTAGTAGCTCTTTACCTTTTGTAACGGCATTTTTAACTCCTTGTAATTCCAAAGGCACAATCACATTCTCTAGTGCTGTTAAAGTGGGAAGCAATTGAAAATTCTGAAATATAAATCCTACTTCTTTATTTCTTAATTGTGCACGTTCATCTTCATTCAATTCCTGAATATTTTGTCCACATAACTCTACAATACCTGAGTCCTGGTTGTCTAATCCAGCACATAGTCCAAGCAAAGTAGTTTTACCACTTCCGGAAGGTCCTACAATAGAAAAGGTAGCTCCTTTTTCGACTTCAAACGAGATATTGTCTAAGACTTTAAGTTTTTTTGAACCACTGCTATAAGTCTTCTCAAGTTCATGAATCTTTAATATCTTTGGCATATTGATTTTCAATTAATTCAATTAGATAATGCAAAAGAGGAAAAATAAGCAAATGGTTTCGTATTTATATACTCGTTATAAGTGGATTTCCTTAAAGTTTTGTTATTTTTTATTCTTCAGTTTGCTATTATCTTGTGGAGAAAACACTACTAAAAAAGAAGAAACTACCACGAACAGTTCTGCTGAAAATAGTGACGATACTACTAAAAATACTTCTACCAAAACGATTCTTTGTTTTGGAGATAGCTTAACTGCTGGCTATGGATTAGATGATATTAATGATGCATATCCCGCTATACTCCAGAATAGACTGGACTCTTTAGGTTTAGCGTATACGGTTATCAATTCGGGATTAAGTGGAGAGACTACAGCTGGCGGAAAAAGCCGTATCTCATGGGTACTTAACCAGAAAGTTGATGTCTTTATTCTAGAACTAGGTGCTAATGATGGATTGCGTGGCGTTCCTTTAACAGAAACCCAAAATAATCTTCAATCCATTATCGATGCAGTACGAAAAAAGAACTCAGAAACTACAATCATATTAGCCGGCATGCAGTTACCACCAAATATGGGTCCTGAATATATTACAGCGTTTAGAAATATTTTTCCTGATCTTGCCCAAAAAAATGAGTTAGCACTGATTCCATTTCTTTTAAAAGATGTTGGAGGTATTCCAGAACTAAATCAAGCGGATGGTATACACCCTACTATAGAAGGACAAAAAATCCTAGCTAATAATGTTTGGGAAGTGCTAAAAACAGTGGTGAAATAGCACATAGGGATTTTATGATCCTTATTTAGCAAAACTTAGCAGTTGACTAATAAATTTATACGAGTTAAAGTTTGGCGTCGCTTGACTAATACTATATGAAAGAGTTGATTTTGTTTTAGGACAATATCCTATGAAAGTTCCATAAAATCCAAAATGGCCATAATACACATCTTCATTTATAATAAATTCATATATACCTAAACCATATCTACTTTCATTTTTTTTAGTGAACGCTACATCAATCATTGCATCCAATGATTTTTTATTGATAAGATTATAACTGAATAATGCTTTTATGAATAGTGCTAAATCAGTATTCGTAGATACAAGTCCTCCTCCAGCCCAATCGAATGATGTGTTTATGTCAGAAAAATTTATGTCGCCTATATACTGACTTATTTGACTAGTTTTTTTATTGAACTCTTCATAATATTCAAAATATGTATCCTTCATTCCTAATGGTCCTAATATTCGGTTTCTAATGGATTGAGATAGCTCAGTTTGATCTAGCTGTTCTATCAGTAACCCAAGTAATACGTAATTGATATCCGAATAATACCATCCTTCATTAGGGATGAAATGCGGTTCCTTGTTAAGGTTTTGTTGATAATATAATTCTATAATTGATTTTGGATTATATTGTTTGCTAGGGTTTTGAGCAACCATTCCAAAAAATATATCTTCTCTATCCGTAAAAATATCCGCTAATCCTGATCGATGTGATAATAGTTGCTTGATAGTGATACGTTTCGAATATTTTATAGAATCCAAAATATGTAAATTCTCAAAATCAAGATATTTTATATCTTTCAAATACCGAAATACTTTATCATTTATATCTAGTTTACCTTCTTCTTGAAGCTGAAGTATAACAGTTGATACAAAGAGTTTAGTGCTGCTGGCGATTTTAAATAAACTATTTTTTGTGACTGGATTTCCATTTTCTGCGGTTAATCCAAACCCCTCATTATAGTAAAATTTTTCACTTTGATTTTCTAAATACACCAAGATACTATGTACAGGGTTTTCTGAACTATGATTAATTTGATTATTAATTCTAGTGCTAATTGAGTCTATTTGTGCAAGTACAAAGTTTGACAAAAAGAATAAAACATATAATTGTGGTTTCATGTTTTTTAATCTTTAGTTTCCTCTATTTCTTTATAAAATTTATATAATCTATTAGTTCCGGACCTTGGATCAATATTATCTTCTGGTACAAAAAATACTCATTTTCAATACTATTACTCATATTGACAAAAGATAATACAGCTATAGATTTTTAGTCAGTAAAGCTTTTACTTTTTAATCTTAAACAAAGGTATAAAGTACAAAAAAATAAAAATAATTAAAGTGTATTACTCCAATTACATATTCGAATTAGTATTACAAAATATAATTAATATTCTTTAATTTTCTATATACTACTTCCTATCATTAATAATGGCAACTAATTTTTCTAACTGCGTATCCTTTCCTGCAAATATTTGCTCTTTATCAACTGATATATTGATATCAGGCACTGTTCCATAGCCATCTAAAGTTTTTCCATTTCGTTGAAATGATAACATGGTTGATATTTTCACTCTAATATTAGAATTGTTTAAATAGATTTTTTTTGAATTACCACTAGATCCGTCTGTAGTTACACCTACAATTTTAATATTTGGTAATCCTTTAAAAGCTGCAGTAAAAACTGTAGCAGCACTAAAACTATATTCATTCACTAATATATAAATTGGTTGGTTGTAAGATATTTTTCCAGCACGTAAAACCATATAAAAAGGACTGCTAAATTTTGAGTGATCAAAATTCTTTTCAGTCTTACATGTTTTATTGAATATATCTATTGCTTTTCTATCATTATCTGAGAAATTTTGAGAGTTATAGATATATAAATAGCGGTTACTCATAGAACGTATGTCTGTGTCTATAGAATTGTTTGTACGTAAATAACCTACATTGGCTATCCAAGGTGATTGATTTGGAAGTATCATATATGGCGCAAGGGTTTGTAGTAGTTCTCGGCTCCCACCAGGGTTATTTCTAAGGTCTAAAATTAAGGCTTTGGTATTAGATAATTCTTGAATCGTTTTTTCTATAAATTGTTCCAAATCATTATTGTTTTTATAATGAAACATCATTGGAAGTTTTATATAACCTATATTCTTATTTAATATTTTTTTTAAACCATTAAGCTCTCCTTTAGTAACTCTTTTAATAGTATTATAATTTGCAATACTTAGGCTAGAGATATACCCTTTTCTAGCCATAGTTAGTTCTAATATTTCCTTCTTCTCAAGCCTTCCATTAGAAAATACTACTTCTACCCTTTCTGGACATTCTTTATCAGTATGAAATAGGAGTGCTCCATATTTCTGAATAGCATTAGCTCCTCGCGATAGTTTTGCTTGCTTTGGAGCTTTTTTATCTTTAAAGTTATAAGTATCTATTAATGTTTTTATAGTAATGCCATTTATACTTTTTATATAAGGGAATTCATCATCATAGTATATATAACAATTGTTATCCGATTTTTGTTTGACAGCAATGAATTCTTTATCAAGTATTGTAATACCAAAAGGTAATCTTAAGTTATATGTTTTATAACTGTTTTTATCTAAGGTTTCATTTTTTATAGAAGAATGTCGATCTCCTATTTCTGCAATAATGGTACTCATTTTATATACCAATTTATCAATTGATATATCTCCTTTATCTTTTTGTGAAATTGAAGTAGCAACCTTGTTTATTGCTGATTCATAATCAAAAGAAGATAGTTGTGCATAGGATGATTTAGTATCCAAGATTTCTTTAAATTGTTTTAAATCATGAATGGCTTCGTTTCTGCTAATGTATTTTCTATCTATATTGGTTGATGTACCTGATTTAGATGAGTTATTGTTATAGAGTACACAGCGTTGTCTGTTTTCTAAAGTAAATGTCCCGATGTATTTATGGGTAACACCATCTTTAGATAATTCTAAATTCACCTGTTTATTGGGACTGTAATTCATATTTCTAAGAACTTCTACTAGATCTTCAGAAAATCGTTTTTTCCATTTAGTTCCGAATTCTTTTTTACAAAAATCTAATAATTGAGCTTTATTAAAAGCATCTAGTTTTTCAAAAAAATACCATACTCCTTTAAATTTAACAATTGGTTCATCATTTTCCCATTTGACTGCAGTAAAGGGTGATGCTTTTTTTAATTGTAATTCTTGTCCTAATAAGGAGAATGATGATAAAACAATAATAAATACAATAATTAAGTTTTTCATTTCTAGGTGTTTTAAAATATATTCTTCTCAAACTTATTTTGATTTAACCACTCATAAAAATGAAATCGATCAATACAGTTTGTCAATAGATAAACTTAGTCTGATCATCGATGTACCTCAATTTCGTTTTAATATATTTACAACTGTATATCATAATTAATCTATGTTTCAATTATCAGATAAACAAGTACAATCACTAAAGATCTTTTTTCATACAATTTTTATAACAATTGTGTTTTTTCAAGTAATGAAAAAAGCTATAATTACACTTCCGGATAAATGGCTTTTTTTTCTTACTAGTGACGCCATGGAGTATTCTGTATTTACGATTATTGCATATTTATTATACTATTATATACTAAAATTCAAGGGGTTTTGGTATAAAACTAGTTTTATAATGTTGTTTATAGTTGTTATCGCATTATTAGCTCTCTTAAAGTCATATCGAATTCATAACGTGATAATTTTAGATAGATCATTTGATTTCTTTACAGAGTTTATTGGAAAAACTTTTTTGTTTTACTTTCTTATCAATTTTGTAAATAGATTAGACTTTTTTAATCGATATAAAAATTTAGAACATCAATTAAACTTGGCAAAAGGGCAATTATTAAGAAATCAATTACATCCACATTTTTTATTCAATGCGTTTAATTCCCTTTATAGCATGTCTTTAAAAAATAGTGTAGAAACACCTGATACTATATTAAAGCTTTCTGGCATGATGCGTTATTTAACAGACGATTCGGCTAATAAAAAGGTGAAATTAATACACGAACTAAAATTTATTGAAGAATATATTGCTATTGAAAAAATTCGTTTTGGAACACAAGCGAATATCAAATTTTTAATACAAGGAAATTCTGAAGGTAAAAATATTGAACCTTTATTGTTAATTATACTCGTCGAGAATGCTTTTAAACATGGCTTTTATATTAATGATAAAAATGCATTTGTTACTATCAATGTTAGCATTACGGACCAAAGAATTTTATTTTTAGTAGAAAACAGTATTTTAGATAAGCAATATTTTAATACTACTAATCGCGAAGGAAAAGGGTTAGATAACCTTAAAAAAAGGTTACAACTTTCGTATCCTAAGAAACACAAATTAGTGCTACAGCATAGAAACGACATATATAGAGCACAATTAGAAATTAATCTAGTGTAAATGAAAAAGTATTCCACTATAATTATTGATGATGAACCGCTTGCAATTGATGTTCTTATTAATTATCTAAATAGATTTCCTGAATTTACAATTGCTAAAACTTTTACGGATGCTGTCGAAGCCGTTAAATATATTAATGAAAATGAAATTGATTTGGTTTTTACAGATATAGCGATGCCTCAAATTTCTGGAACTGAATTGGTAAAGTTTGCTAAGAATAGTACGCAATTTGTTATGGTTACCTCATATACCGAGTATGCTATAGAAAGTTTTGAACTACACGTGATTGATTACCTTCTAAAACCAGTATCCTTTGATCGTTTTACAAAAACCATTGCCCGTTTTAAAGAAAGTAATCGATCTATTAATAATAAAGAATCCTCTATAAATCCCTCTTTTTTTATTAAAGAAGGTGATGAATTTGTAAAAGTGTTAGTAGACGATATTGATTATATTGAGGGTATGAAAGATTATGCTAAAATTGTTTGTGGTAAAAACTATTATTTAGCTTTAAAGACACTAAAATCTATTGAAGAGAAATTAAGTCCTTTTGATTTTATTAGAATTCATAAATCTTTTATCATTCCTCTAAAAAAAGTTTCTCAGTATAATAGTAGTTGTATATTAATAAACTCTTTTGAAATTCCTGTAGGTAGTAGTTATAGAAACAATTTAAAAAAATATCTGGAAGACAATAAACTATAGATAATTTTTATTACTTGATACTAAAAATTACTATAGTTAGTTTTAAAGCTTAATTTTCCAGTTTCAATACCTATTATGGTTTTAGCGAGAATTGTAAAAAAACAGAATATGTACTTCTTTTAAACTGTAAAATATATTATTAAGTAAACAGCGTAACTCTCTTTAAACCAATTAATGTTGTAGTAATCGATGAGAACTCTATAGAAAAATAAAACCAAAATACTATAATGAGTATTTTGGTTTTATTTTTCTGTAGAGTTTTTACTAATTCGAAATTTGTAATAGTACTTCTTTAGCAGCATTTCCTTGCTCACCATTTGTATCTAATGAGATTGCTTTATTTAATAATTCGGTTGCTTTTTTAGTATCTCCTAATTTCAGGTATGCTTTCCCCAAATTTTTATAGGTCATTGCAGAATTAGGGTATAACTGCATAATCATAGAAAATACCTGAATAGAACCTTGAATTTCTGGCCCACGACCACTTTCTAATAAAATGTTTCCTTTTTTATTTAATTCCGTTTCAAAATCACAGAAAGCATAACGCGGATCTTGCACCATTCTAGGAATTTCTTGTGCTAATTTTGCTCCTTGTCCAGTTACATATAACTGCGTGATGTACTCCATAGGTTTTGGCCGGAAACCTTCTGCATTAAAATTCAACGCAGTTTCTAAAACTATATCTTTATTCTGTATATAATCGTCATAACTCATAGTAACAGGAACACTTGGTACTGTCGCATCTTTATTTTCTAAAGCAGGATAATCTTGCCACCACAAATAAGATATATATGCATTGATCTTACTATTTGGTAATTGTACAGCTCTAGCATCACCATAAAAGTTAATATTTTCTGCAGTCGGTTCTCCTACTAAAATGGCTTCTGTATACCTGGTGATTTCGTTGGTTAAATTTTGACAAGCAGAAAATGTATCTCGACCAATAATGAAATAGAAGTTTCCTTTTTTATTAAGATTTGGTCTTGCCATTAATCCTTTAATTAATGGTAGATTGTTGTAATTGTTTCCGCCACCATTTAAACGCACATCATACACTAATTTTTCAACATTATTTGAATCAATAAACTCAAACATGCGCTTGTAGAATTGAGCTAAGGTTTCTTTAGGATCATTAAATACAGAACTTTGTCTTACATACAATGTCTTTTTATCTTCTAAATATTCAAAATAATACAGTTTATCGTCGAAATGCTTTAGATATAGTGGTGTTATATCTGTATTACGTGCTGTAAGCCACTCTTCTGTTGGTAATGTAAAATTGAATGTTTTTGGTTTATCTTTTTTATCAATGGTAGTAAATTCATGAGTAAAGACTTTTCCATCTTTTTCAAGAGTTAAGGTAACTTTATTGGATAATATAGGGATTACTCCTTGCGCATGTAATACTTCTGGCGAGATTAAAAATCGTAGACCATAAGCTTTAAAATATTGCTCGTTTTCTACAGGAACAACCGGATATACCAATTCTAGAGCTTTTTCTATAGGGGTCTCTCCTATCTTCAATATTTTTGCTCCTAATGCTTTTTTATGATCTTTTTGGACACCTTCAATATAAATTCCGTCGTTGAAATCATATAAATTAATAGGTAGAATTCCGCTCTCGGTTACTGTGCCGTAAGGAATTTGAGTATGACCATACTTAAATGAGGATATAATACGTGTGAATCCTACTCGAATCTCATGTTCTTGTAAATCTGGAATATCTTTATAAAGTGTTTCAACTTGAGCATCAAAATCTTCTTTTGTCGTTTTTACAAAAAGAAAAGAATAATCTTTATGAATAGTATTTTGAAGAAACCGTAAGTCTTCTTGCCATTGCTTGGCATCTGTTTCCTGTGATGATAATTGAAAACAAAATAGTAATTGGATAATAATGAGTACTTTTTTCATGATGTTATTTCTTTAACTGAATTCGTTCAGAGATTGATTATTAATTACATCACAAATATGATTTTAATTTGCCCTCAATAGTAGCACTTTATGTTGAAACGTAGTTATTGTTAGTTGAAACGTTACAGATCTTCTATTGATTCATCTAATTTTTAAAATCACTTGTTTTTTTGTCTATTTACAATAAATTCTTGATCCCGAATATCTGATACTGATAGCTTTACACAATGGTTAGAATAGGGTTCTATTTTTTGAATAACTATTTTGTAAATAATTTAACCTCTATTAATCCTGTTAAACTTAGTGTGATCTAAAGAATCAAATAATTGATCCATCGTTCCATCAATGATATAACGTTTGTTATGTGTAATAAGTTTTCTAATTGGTGTGCTACACGTAGTTAATATCCAACAATTAATATTTTAATGACCTTTCTTTTGATTTGATGGATTTAATAAGGGTAATTTAACGGTAAAGTTTTCTCCGTCATTTATAATAACAGGTGTTTTATTAGATATTAATTGATATCGCTTTTCAATATTCTTTAATCCAATTTTGGTAGATGGAATTTTTGTAGACTTTGCTTGAATTTCATTACTTACTACCAAACTATCTTCTATTATTGCTATGTTTATGATCAATGGTTTGGATCTGGAAACCACATTGTGTTTGATTGCATTTTCTAGCAATAGTTGTAAACTCATAGGTACGATCATAATGGAGAGTTTGTCTTCTGGAATGTCCCAATTTACACGTAAGTTTTCTCCAAACCTTTCTGATTGTATATGAATATAAGCTTGTGCAAATTTCAATTCTTTTTCTAAAGATATTATGTTGGAATTACCCGACTCAATAATAAAACGATATACATCTGATAAGTTATCTACAAATACCTTAGCCTCTTCTTTAGAATCTTGATCAATAATATCACGTAATGTATTTAAACTATTGAATAAAAAATGAGGACGAGCCTGATTCCTTAATGTATCCAATTGCGCCTGAATCATTACTTGTTTGGCCTGTTCTTCTTCGCGTATGGATTTTTTTAATCGGTTATAAAGGTAAATAGCTTCATAAATAGCCATTACCATAACTGTAATAATAACTATGGGAATCAGTACTTTTAATTCTACACGATGATTAGAAGAGTATCCAAATATTCGGATAAAACGTGCTGTTAATTCACCTCCAACATAATCCACAACAACTACAACACATACTACTAATAGTATAAGGATTATAATACGTTTTTTATCATCTTTAAAATCAGGATATTTTTTTCTCAAAAAAATTAAGATGTTACGTGTCAATAACCAATAGCAAATGGTAAAGAACACATTCACAGCATAGCCAATAAATATAAGATCGAATGTGTTACGTTCTGGTGTAGTATTGAAAAGGTAATTGGTGATAAAACTTATAATGAAAATACCAATAAGGCAAGATCGAACATCATCAAACCCTAAGTATTGTATACGTTTCTGTTTATTAAATAATGGCATAAATGTTAGTTAATAAAAGGTATATGTTTTGTTTTAGAGAACTCAAGCGAATATCAAGTTTCTAATATAAGGAAATCCTGAAGGCAAAAGTCAAATTCACTTATTTCCAATATCACTAGTAACAATATTAATAGTATAACGTCTTAATTAAAAAGGATAAAATGATATCAAAAAACTTACAAAAGATAGGCGGATTCTGTTCAATTTTTGAAGGGCTAATTTATATAATTGCTTTCATTATATATGGAGGTATTTTAGAATATCCTGACAAGAATGCTACTGCTAAGGAAGAACTAGTTTTTTTATCTGAAAATTATATAACCTTGTCCTTTCTAAATTTTACAAGTTATATTCTTTTTGGCATATTATTGTCCGTAGTAGTTTTAGCTATTCATAAACGTCTTATAAAAGACGCTCCTAATTTATCCAAATTAGCGTTTATCTTTGGTGTTATTTGGGTTGGATTAGTAATCGCCTGTGGAATGATAACCAATATCGGACTTAATTCGATACTTGAAATAGGAATTACATCCCCAGAAAATGCCATGCAAATATGGTCTAGTATAAGTATAGTTTCTGAAGGACTTGGTGGTGGAAATGAAATAGTAGGTGGAATTTGGGTATTGTTAATCAGTATTATATCCCTAAAGAATACATCATTTTCAAAACCTTTAACTTTACTGGGGGTTCTTGTTGGTATTGTAGGTATATTAACTATATATCCATTAGATCTTTTTACAGAAATCTTTGGTCTAAGTCAAATAATTTGGTTTATATGGATAGGAATAGCTATGATCCGTAAGCCGGTCATGTAAGAAAAGATTAATTATCAAAAGTAGTTTAGTTAATGGAATCACTTTTTCGCACAATTAATGGAAAGAAAGAAATTTTAAGTTTATACGATCAAAAACTAGCTGAACTTACTATCGAGTATGAATATGTCAAAAATTGATACTTCTTTTGGCGAAACTAATGTTATTACAGTTGAAAAAAAATATGAAAAAGAAATAATTAATACAATCGGAAAAATTATAAAATCATAAAAAGCATTGCTATTTATATAAAAAACAATTTATGAATCAAAGTCTCACATATTATCTAACACTACTCGTTATTAAGTTGAAAGGGATAAAAAAGAATTTTAGTACCGACCCAATTGATTTTAAAAGACTTAGGAAAGAGGATGTTTATGAACCAAAAAGCGGGTTTTTTAAAGAAAATATTACTAGAAATTTTGAAATTTCTAAATCTTTGATAACAGAAATAGGTAAAAAAAATGATTCAGATAAATTACTAATATTCATACATGGAGGCGCTTTTATTTCTGGACCAGCAAAACATCATTGGGATACAATTAAAACTATTGTTAAACAAACTAGATATACTGTTTGGTTATGTAATTACCCTAAAGCACCAGAACATAAGATTTTAGAAATATCAGAAAATATTGATTCAATTTATAAAGAAGCACTAAAGAACTATACATCAAGTAAAATCTCCTTAATAGGTGATTCTGTTGGAGGTACATTGATTACTGCATTGATTCAGAGGTTGCATATTAAAAACGAACAACTACCAAATAAAATAATTCTTATTTCTCCAGTGATGGATTCGTCTATGACTAATCCTGATATTGATAAAGTTGATTTGATGGATCCAATGCTATCTAAGGTTGGTTTGTTAAGTGCAAAAAAAATGTGTGTAGGAAACTTAGATTTAAAAAATCCAATGATTTCACCTTTGTATGGTGATTTTAAAAATTTTCCTGAAACAATTTTATATATAACAGAGAGTGATATTACATATCCAGATCAAAAACTTTTAGTTGAGAAATTGAAAATCGCTAATGTTACAATGAAATTAAAAGAAGATAAAAACATGCCCCATATTTGGCCACTCTTACCCATAATGAAAGAGGCAAAATTATCGTTAAAAGAGATTATAAAAGATTTAAATACAATTAGTTAATTAAATTTCAATTCTCATTATCTGTAAAATGTAACCTGCAAGATTATGTTGGCATAAACATTACTGATTTAATAAAATGAATGGGGTAAAATCTAATGATTTTACCCCATTCATTTTTGATATTGTAGGTTATTCTTTTACAATTTTAATAGTTGATATACTTTTCGATCCATTGATTTTAGCATAATACATACCAGATGAGAGTATGCCTAAATCTATAGTTTCGTTATTACTTGAAATATTTTTTGTTACCAATACCTTCCCATTCATATTATACACTCGGATGATAGAATTTTCCGCACCTTGAATAGTTACATTATTTATTATTGGATTAGGATATAAAACTACAGAGCCGTCATTAGAAACTTCGGGTGCTTTGGTATCGTCGATAGGTGTAATAATCCATTGCAAATTCTCACTAGTATTCGAAGAATCATACAGATTCACATTTTGGCCATTACCACCATTGTTACCACCATTAATTGCAAAACCTGGCGCATTACGTTTAATTAATTTAAAAGCTCCATCTCCAACAGCTACTTTTTGCCAATGTTGATTCTGGTTATTTTCCATACAAGTCCATAAATATACATTTTGACCATTAACACCATCTTTATCTCCATCAATACAAAAATTAGTTCCTTGTTTCTGATAAGAGTAATATCCATTACCACGATCAATCTCAATCCATTGTTGATTTATGTTAGCTTCATTTTCTGACCATAAGTAAACATTTTGAGCATTAGCACCACCATGATCACCATCGATTGCAAAACCTGGAGCATTTCGTTTAGTAATATGTACTAAATTATTTTGAGATACATCACCAATTATCTCAAAATCAAAAGTTTCCCAAGTACCATCTGCATCTCCTAGCGGAAAAAGCGTGCTATTATCTACATCCCAATTTGCCTGTATCCATCCATTATTAAATAAACTTTTAAGAGCAACTTGATTAGATCCTTTCTGTTTCCATCCAAAATTTTCCCAGGTTCCTGGGGCATTCCCGGTTGCACGAATTGCCGCATTCCTATTTGTACCAACTACCTGAATATATTTATCAGTACTTACAGACTTAAGGGCAATACAGCCATTAGTATGCTCTTCTACATAAAATAATGCTCTATCAGCTTCTTCTCCGTTAGCAATCAAATTAGAATTACCATCTGTAATAGTAATCCATTTTTGATCTCCTCCTGATTTTCTTAAGGCAATCATTTCTCCTATAGGTGCATCAGCAGTACAAATTGGCGTAGTAGGGTCATCACCCCATCCAAGTGTTGCAACATCCTCTGATGGGAATTCAGTTTCTGCTTTTATTCGTATGTTACGATAATATAATTCTGCTCCCTCAGATTGTATTTGTATTTGACCAGTAATTACTGAATTTCCATTCCAAGTAGCATCTTGTAAAGCATTTACCATTACACCATTTACATAATGAATTGCTCTATCTCCAATTACAATAATCTCTAATAGATTCCATTCTCCATTAGGTAATTCTGGATTTGATCCTGCTCGAATTAATGTTCCAGTATTTAATGGTGCCATAGGTGTAAAAGTTAACCCTCCACTATTTTCTGAAGGAACCAAACCTTGTGTGCCAGCTAAACCAATATAATCACCTAAGTCCCCTTCTTGAACTTGAAATTCAAGAGAAGACTTCCAAACATCCCAGAAAGTTCCATGATCACCATTAGCATGATAAAGAATACCACTATCCCTTAATCTATTTAATCTTGGTTCCCATTTTAGCTCACCCCATTTAAATTCCATGCTAAGATGGTAATTACTATACTCATTTAAAGTGGTAAGACCCCCATATACTTCTCCAGTAATGTATAATTGCTTTTCACCATTTTCTTCAATAATAGAAAAAACATTAGTAGGATCATTATTTAAACCCAAAGGAGTTCCAGAACCATTAGTAACATTATTACTACTACCAGGTAAACCTGTCGTGCTATGTGGTACTCCCATCCAAACTTCCCAACAATCTAAATCATTTTCTAAAAGATCTGTCCATTTACTTGTTAGGTTACTTCCGCAATCATTTATAGGCTCGTCTATATCCAGTCTATCCGATACCCACAGTACTGCTTTTTCTACCATTTCCCTAAATGGTAGATTATCGTTATAGGTAGCTCCATTATGTCCTAAAGCGGTATAAAATGATCTTCCTCCATCAAATTCTTTTAGCCAAGTAATAGGTCGTGTAGCATCGTAACTTTGATTACCTGTAGATTGTACTTCTAAGAGGTTTTCATTAGTATCACTTAGTTGCCCACCATTAAGTTCCCAATAATACCATTCTTCTTCATGTTCCCACGTATCACCAACGTTTCCTATATGATCAATAATAGGATGATTTACAAGGACATTCATGACTCCTGGTAAGTTGTTTGATGTATGATTTGGACTCGTTTGCACAATAGCACCTACTAATTCATTATACCAAGGCCAGGAAGATGCGGCATTCGTATTTCTGTAAGTGTCTGTTGCAGAATGAAAACCTATGAATCCACCTCCGTTTTGTATAAAAGCTTCCATTGCTGCTTTCTGGCTATCATCTAAAAGGCTTCCTCCTGTAGTATTTGAAAATATTATGACTTCATAATTGGCCAAATTTTCAGTAGTAAAAACAGAAGCATCCCTAGTATTATCAACAGACCAAGTATCGTGATCTGTATTGGTTCCTAGTTCTTCTAGCATAGAGATACTGGCATTTATAGCACCTGTATGTCTGAATCCATTGGTTTCGTGAAAGACTAAAATATTAAAGTCTTGACCATATGTAAATTGAACTAATAAAGAAAAAAAACAAGTCATCCATATGAGGACTTTGTTTACAGTTGACGATTGGGTTTTCATGAGTATTTATTTTAAATGTTATTTCTTACTGATCTTAATAGTAGATACATTATTATCTCCATTAACTTTTATATAATACAATCCTTGTATTAAAGAACTTACATCCATGGTTTCTATTTCATTAGAAATATGTTTTACAGATATTACTTTTCCATTCATATCATATATACGGATTATAGAATTTGATGCACCTCTAATAGTTACAGTATTTACTACTGGGTTTGGATATAAGATTATAGTACTTTCATCAGTAATTTCTGTGGATTTAGCATCATCGATTGGTGCAATAATCCATTGTAAATTTTGGGACGAACTTGATGAATTGTATAATTGTACATTTTGTCCATTTGTGCCATTAGAACCTCCATCAAAAGCATATCCAGATGCATTTCGCTTGATAAGCTTATATGCCCCTCCTCCAACTGCTATCTTTTGCCATTGTTGATTTTGGTTGTTTTCTTCACAACTCCATAGGTATATGTTCTGTCTATTAGCACCTTGATTATTGCCATCGATACAATAATTGGTTCCTACTTTTTGATAGGAATAATAGCCATTACCACGATCAATCTCAATCCATTGTTGGTTCTTATTATTTTCATTAGCTGACCATAAGTATACATTTTGACCATTAGCACCTCCACCCATTCCATCGATTGCAAAATTAGGTGCATTGCGTTTTTTTTATATGGACTATCGTGGTATTTAGAGAATCATCTTTTGGTCGTAAACATTCTCGATTAGTCCAACAATAAATCTTCGTCCCAGCATCAGTAACAAAATAACCATAACACCAACGGAAAGTTCCAACAACGGTAGTTGAATTATATGCATAAATATTTTGTATATAATTATCAACATCCATATCCCTCCAAAAAGAGGATCCTGGTTTTACTCTAGAACATTGTACACCGTGTCGTTTGTTGCCAGTTTCAGGTAAATTTATAAAGCCATTTAAAAGTCCATCACGTATATAATAATAATCTACTTTTCCTGCATTACTGGTTCTGTCTGGTACGATGTACCCATTAACCATATTTGCCGGAAACGATTGCGCTACTACCTCCATACGTTCATATCTAGAACTTCCTTTTGGATTTTTTGTATAACGAACGCTTTCACGACGTTCATTAATTTGTTGCGAATACTGCCAAATTGTAGATGAGGGGCTCATTTGATCTACGGGAACCCAACCACTATATGTTCCAGAGTTTTGTATATCTACGGCATTCAAATAAACACAATCTTTTTCTGTGCCATCAATATTAATTTTTGCTATAGCTCCAGCGTGAATTTTTCCATTATGAAACCCATCATAATATCCTACTCGCTCTTCTTCAGTTACCACAGGTATACCATCTACAACTAACTGATTACCATAATTGTCATACATAGGTGTTTCATTTACTTGCGCTCCTCCTGTAAATTGTAAAGCATTCGGATTATCTTTTCCTCTAGAATCAAAACCGATTTGGCTTGTATTAAACTCGCCTGGTGGAGGATTAAATTGATCGAAATACTCAGGATTAACATAGTCTTCTAGTCCGATACTTCCGCAAAGTAAACAGCCGATTATAAATAGTTTTCCAAATAGATAAAACTGATTTGATACTATTAGTTTTGTTTTCATTTTTATCTCTTTATAATTTTAACAACCGAAACGCCATCCAATTCGTTAACTTTCACATAATACATTCCTTTAGTAAGTTTACTTACATCAATAATTTGATTATTATTAGAGATATTCTGAGTTAGTACTATTTTTCCATTAATATCATATACTCGAACTGTAGACTGCGCAGCACCTGATATAGTAACCATATTAACTGCAGGATTTGGGTAAATTAAAATTTCCGGGTTTATTGATTCATCAGAAAGTTTAGTAGATTCTCCTATAGGAGTAATAATCCACTGCAGGTTTTGACTGGTATTTGATGCATCATACAGTTGTATGTTTTGACCATCAGCACCATTAGAGCCTCCATCTAGAGCATATCCAGGTGCATTTCGCTTGATGAGTTTATATGCACCTCCATTAACTGCTACTTTTTGCCATTGTTGATTTTGGTTGTTTTCTTCACAACTCCATAGGTATACGTTCTGTCTATTAGCACCTTGATTATTACCATCGATACAATAATTGGTTCCTACTTTTTGATAGGAATAATATCCATTACCACGATCAATCTCTAACCATTGTTGATTATCATTATTTTCATTTGCAGACCATAAGTATACATTTTGACCATTAGCACCACCGCCCATTCCATCGATCGCAAAGTTCGGAGCATTACGTTTGGTAATATGAACTATATTGGTGCTGTTTATCTCGGTAATAGTAAATGATTCCCAAGTACCATTTAAACTAGAACTCATAAAACGAACTAAACCGGAATTGTTGATTTGTAAACGTTGACGTCCTGAAGGACCATCAGGAAGCGTTATAAAATGTGTGTTAGCACTAGCGCCTTGAGTAAAATTATAATAAGTATACGTACCTGAATTAGTGGTTGCTTGCATATCCGCCAGTACTGAATTATCTGTCCGTAAGCGTGGTTTAGTTCCTCCGGCGGCCCTTTGTATATGCCAAAATCCATTACCTTTATCTACAAATTTCCAGGCTACATCATCTCCTGTAGTCTGCGTAGATGTAGTATATGCATCTTCACTAGATCCGTTAGAAGCTAGTCGAAGATTATGTATTGGAGAATCTATGTAATATGTTTTATTAGGATCAGGTATAAAGGAAGTGTCTACGCAAGCTTCCGTTGTTGTAAAGTTACATTCACAAGGTTCTTGATTAAGACTAGACACTTTGATAATTATATTAGATCCATTACTAGAATCGTTTACATCACCGATAGAGTAAATAGTTGAATTTGTAACATTGTTCGATATCGTTACTGGTTGTTTAGTCAAATTACAAAGTAAAAGACCTGTAGTAGATTGACTTCCAACTTTTATTACAAGATTTTTTTCGAGTGCTTGCTCATCCCTTTTCCATAATCGTAGCTTATGATTGCTACCACTAATAAGTGCTAGTGCGGTTGAACCTTCTGGACGAAGATAACCATTTTCAGGGTCAAGTACTTCAATATCAGCGATAACCTCTTGTCTCGCTCCAGCAAGTTCCAATATCGTTGAATAGGCAGCATCTGCTTGCGCATCTTTTATGATGGCATATGATGGAACATCAAAAGCTGTGGCATCACCTTCTCCTCCATTACTGCTATTCCAAGCACCATTACAGGCAGGAACTCCATGGCCTGCTACACCTCTTACTATAATATCTTCAACTACTAATCCACGACTTGCGGAACCTAATGCAATACCACTTCGAGCTCCTACCACTTGAGCATTACGAATCACAAGATTTTCAATAAGATTTTGAGTATATCCACGGAAAGCATCTTCAACGAGACTAAATTGATAGTCAGAACGAATAGGTGACGCTTGGAAACCACTATCGAGACTTTGACATTGGTCAAGATTATTAGTATCAAAATAACTAAAGAATGTATCATTATCTGAAGTACCAGTTAAAACATTACCATTATAGTTAACTCCATAAGGTACTCCATTACGATCTTTGCCATCTATACCATTTGCTCGTAGATCATTCGTTGATCTTGATTCTGCAATAATTATAGCATTTTCTATAACCACATTGTTAATTGGTCCATTAAAAAATAAAGTATGTCCAAAAGCACTATGATCTACTAATATATTATTAAAGGTACTATCCGTTAATTCGGTAAGTATTAAACCACTCTTTTTACCTAAGCGAGAACCGGGTAACATACCTGTACTGCTGCCCGTTTTTCCGTAAAGTGACCCAAAACCATAAGGATGTGAGTAACGAGCCTTTAACGTAAGATCTTCAAAATGATGTCCACTTCCTGTTATTTGTAAAACAACACCACCAGAAACATGAATATAATACCCATAAGTGCCATCATTACTAGGTAACTCCTGTAAATTAAATCCAATCCAAGTATTACCAGTTCCTCCCAATCTTACTAAGCTTCCATGAGCCAAATTGGGCATATCATTAATTATAGTAGAATCAAAAGTGAACGTTACTCCTGTTAAATCAAAGATATTATTACTACCTGTAAAGTTAAAAAGTCCTGGCCACGATCCTGTTGTACGCACAATCCAATCATTACCATCAAATAAGGTTTTTGTTGACAATGAGATATGATAAGTACCTGGTGTCATTTTGATATTTTGATTACTTGCATCTTGAAGTTCTATAAATTCTTCAAGATTAGAAATTGTTCTTTGAGCAAAACTTAGTTGCGAAGCAAATAGACCTAATAAAAGCAAAGAAATTGATACTATTTTTTTCATTATTATTTTATATTAAATTATATTCTCAATTATTATATTATTGTTTTGCTATTTTAATCGTAGAAAAGCTCTGAGAGCCATTTACTTTAGCATAATAAATACCAGAAGAAAGAAAACTTAAATCCATAGTTTCGTTATTATTAGAAACGTATTTTGACCATACCTCTTTTCCATTCATATTATAAATAGTAATAATGGAATTCGCAGCATTTCGGATGGTCATTATTTCACTTACAGGATTTGGATACATTTCTATATCAGATAGTTTTGCAGGAGAGTTCTGCTCTTTGTTGACTTCTGAATCTGTATTAAATTCAATCCAATTCACATTAAATAAATAACCACTACCACCAGTAAATACTAAATAAACATCTTGTGTACCACCGGTGTTACTTATAACGGAATTTAGTGTTTGCCAATTTTGATGTCCTCCAGTAGTATTTACATCAATAGATCCTATTAATGTCCCTGTAATACTTCCCGTACGAACTTCAATAGTTCCTCCTGTAAACTTAGTGGCTACTCGTGCATCCATATTGGTTATGCCGGATAGATTCACATCATCAAAACGTAGCCAATCGCCGTTATTTATATAACCTACATTATCACCACTCTCTGTACTAGCTTCTGTTTGAATCCCTGACATGTTATCAAAATCCTCGGCTTCTATACGTACATTTTCTGCTATAGGAGTTATAAACCATTGTAAGTTTTGGTTTGTACTTGCAGAACTCCACATATTAACATCTCTACCTTCTACACCTCCTGATCCTCCATTGATCGCAAAGCCTGTAGCATTTCTTTTTATTAGTTTAAAACCACCATCACCCACGGCTTGTTTTTGCCATTGTTGATTTTGATTGGTAGCACTTGTTTGCCATATGTATATACTTTGTCTCGTAGCTCCTCCATTATTTCCGTCTAAACTAAAATTAGTTCCATACTTTTCGTAAGAATAAAAACCATTTCCTCGATCGATCTCTACCCATAATTGCCCTTGATCCGATGTGTTTGCTGCAGAAAGCGTTACATTTTGTCCATTGGCCCCTCCATCACCGCCATCTATCGCAAAACCTGTAGCATTACGTTTGGTGATATGAACTAAAGTACCGTCTTGTACTGGTGGATTTGGGTCTATTGGACCAGAACTCTTACATTCTTTACTTGAATCACTTATATTATTTGATTGAGAAACAGAACTTACTAATTTATAATTAGAACCATTACCATAGGAATTACAATTTTTAATGGTACCAGTAGCTCCATTTTTTGTTTCTATTCCAGTACCATTATTGGCAACACAGTTATTTGCCCAATCAATATTTTTAGTTACAACAACTTCAGTATTTGCCAATAACCCAACATTGCCGTTATCTGTTATGATGCAGTCATGTACCAAATATCCATCTGAATCTGCTGCCCTAACTCCTCTAAAATAGTTCCCAATCATTTCACAATTTCGAACTTCAACATCCTCGCTATATGAAATATTGATTCCGTTAGCAGAAATTGAATTATTAAATATTGAGTTTTTAATAACAGCACCATATACACGTCTTAAATATAAATTGTGAGCAAAACCCTCTTTTCCTTTAGCTCCATTCTCACTAAAATCACAATTTTCTATTAAAACATTTTTTGCGCCTTTAATGTGAACTCCCCAACCTACATTATAACAACGTACGTTTGAAAAAGTTATATTTTCGTTATCTGTGCCAAATTTTGTAATAGCAACTCCACCTTCGTCTCCATTTATTCCAATAAATGTTATATTTTGAATAAGTACATTATTGACTGCATTCGTTTTGTTATTAGAATATCCATCTTCGGCCATAATTTGTTTGTTTTCATTTATTTTAACTATCGAAGCATACGTTCCTGAACCTTGAAAAGTCACATTACTTTTCATTTCTAGAGTTTCAGTAATAATATGTGTCCCCGATGCTAAAGTCACTGTTCCACCTCCACTTTTATTTACATCATCAATAGCTTTTTGTATGTTTCCTCCAACAGGTACTGTAACATCTGCAGCCAGTATGGAAAGACTGGTGAAAAAGATAAAAAGTCTTATAGTTTTTAAGAGAATTTTTATTTTGAACATAACTAATTTAATTAGGTAATTATTAATTTTTATAATGAATTGGCAATAGTCTTCTGTATATTGATTAAGTAACTTGATGTCATCATAAAACAACTTCTTTGTTCTATCTCGCTTTAAGATTTAATCTTTTTACAGGTTTTAGTTTTTTACAATTTTTAGTGTTATACTAGTTGTATTATTTCTTACTTTTCCGTGATATAATCCTTGATCTAAATGACCTAAATCTATAGTCTCATTATCACTAGAAATTGATTTCGTAAGTACCTCACTACCTTTTATATCGTAAATAGTAATGATAGTATCTGTTGCACCTTTAATAGTTACTGTATTTACTACTGGATTTGGATATAAGGTTATAATATTTTCATCAGTAATCTCTGGGGATTTCGTATCATTAATTGGAGTAATAATCCATTGTAAATTTTGGGATAAACTTGATGCATCATACAGTTGTATGTTTTGACCATCAGTACCATTAGAGCCTCCATCTAGAGCATATCCAGGTGCATTTCGCTTGATGAGTTTATATGCACCTCCACCAACTGCTACTTTTTGCCATTGTTGATTTTGGTTGTTTTCTTCACAACTCCATAGGTATACATTCTGTCGATTAGTACCTTGATTATTACCATCGATACAATAATTGGTCCCTACTTTTTGATAGGAATAATATCCATTACCACGATCAATCTCTAACCATTGTTGGTTATCATTATTTTCATTTGCAGACCATAAGTATACATTTTGACCATTAGCACCACCGCCCATTCCATCGATCGCAAAGTTCGGAGCATTACGTTTGGTAATATGAACTATATTGGTGCTGTTTATCTCGGTAATATTAAATGATTCCCAAGTACCATTTAAACTAGAACTCATAAAACGAACTAAACCGGAATTGTTGATTTGTAAACGTTGACGTCCTGAAGGACCATCAGGAAGCGTTATAAAATGTGTGTTAGCACTAGCGCCTTGAGTAAAATCATAATAAGTATATGTGCCTGAATTAGTGATTGCTTGCATATCCGCCAGTTCTGAATTATCTGTCCGTAAGCGTGGTTTAGTTCCTCCGGCGGCCCTTTGTATATGCCAAAATCCATTACCTTTATCTACAAATTTCCAGGTTACATCATCTCCTGTAGTCTGTGTAGATGTAGTATACGCATCCTCACTAGATCCGTTAGAAGCTAGTCGAAGATTGTGATATGGGTTATCTATATAATAAGTCTTATTGGGATCTGGAGTAAAGCTAGAACTTGGTGGTGGAACAGTATCACAATCATTTAATTGCGAGATACTATTATTAGAACCATTATTTGTCACAGTAGAACAGGTTTCAATTTGATTTCCTGAACTCTCAGATGATATTAACACTGGTGCAGTTGTATAATTAATAAGAGAAATATCTTTTGAAGGGTGATCTACATTAGTATCATCACTTAAAAAACGATGTGCTAAAAAATCTCCTCCAAACATGATCGCTAAATTAGAGGGTAAATTTGGCTCAGCATTTCTAAGAATTACCTCGTGATTATTTCCTCCTAAATAAGCCAAGCAATTTGCTCCATTGTAGTATCCATTTTCTGGTGGAATAACAGTGATATCACCTTCAAAATTATTTGTAGTATTGTAAGCGTTTCTGTAAACAGGGCCTATTGCGGCATCCGCAAAACAATTTACTACTTGACCACCATTACCTGCTCCAAAACCAGTTTCACAACTAATAGCAGTAGTGTTTTCAATATATTTTGTTCCAGCTGTTAACGTTATAGAACATCCAGAGCGCATCTTTTTTATAGTACAATCTTTAATGGTAATATTTGTTGTTCTTCTATCAGAGATTGTTTCTCCATTAATTATAGTTGTCCCTCTGGTATAAGTTCTAATTCCATCTTCTTGTAGACTCATTGTATGACCAGCGGGAAGCGGAAATCCCCAAACGGTAATCCAATTTACATCTTCTCCAGTTGTTCCTGCTCCTTCATAAGCTCCAGCCAACATATCATCGGTAGATCTCACTTCGCCTTCTAGATAAACACCTTCAATCAGTGCATCAACTGCTCCTTGCATAAAGACTCCATGCCCATAGGCTCTATGCTTTATATTACAGTCTTTTACGTGATTTCTATCTCCTCCAACTAATATTGCAGAATGTTTAAAATGTTTGATAACATATCCAGATCCTTTACCAAATGCATCACCATATCCATATGGTTGAGATCCTACAATAGTCATATCAAAACCTTCGATCAAATTATCTTGACCTTGTAAACTTATACCAAGTGCTGTTCTTGTAGGTCTATCGTATACACTACCTACATCTACCATTTTCAAATTTTTCAGCACATTGTTATTACCAATTACTTTTAGTTCTTCAACACCTACATTTCCAAATGCCATAAAAATATCTGTATCAAAGTTGATAGTAACACCAGTGAAATCATAAATGCTGTTATTTCCTTCAAAAAGAAAAAGTGGATTACTAAAATTTCCAGCAGCAACATCGGCAGCTGTTATAGAATATGTTCCTGGGGATAATTTTACGTTTGCATTACTGTCATCTAAATATGGTAGTAATGCTTCTAAAGAATTAACGGTAGTTTGAGAAACTAAATTTCCAAAACTAAAAGTTAAAAATATTATAAGTATTTTTTTCATGTTTTTTTGATATGAAGCACGTTACAAGTGTTGTTATAATTTATTGTTTATTAATTTTTAAAGTAGTCCTATTTTTTTGTGATAACACATAGGCGTAATACAAACCAGAAGGCAACGTAGTTAGGTCTATTATCTGGGAATCATCAGTAATTCTTAAGGCATATACCTTTTTTCCACTTATATCATATATTCTAATTGTACTATCCTTTGCTCCCTGAATGGTCATTACATTTTCTACTGGATTAGGATATGAAAATATAGCTTCGTCATTAGAAAGTTCTGGAGCTCTTGCAACGTCGATTGGTGTGATAATCCATTGTAAATTTTGACTAGTATTGGATGAATCAAATAGATTTACATTTTGACCATCTGCACCATTAGAACCTCCATTAATTGCAAAACCAGATTCATTTCGTTTGATCAATTTATAAGCTCCACCACCTACTGCTACTTTTTGCCACTGTTGGTTCCAATTGTTATCAGAACAATTCCATAAATACACATCTTGTCGATTGGTACCTCCATCCATACCATCAATACAATAATCAGTTCCTATTTTTTGATAGGAGTAATAGCCATTTCCACGATCAATCTCAATCCATTGTTGGTTTGGATTATTAGGGTTAGTGGACCATAAATACACTTGATCTCCATTAGATGGATTTTTTCCTGGTGCATCAATGGCATAACCTGGTGCATTTCTTTTAGTAATATGTACTACATTAGAAGAAGTATTGGTATTGACTTCTGTAATTGTAAACGATTCCCAAGTTCCATTCAAGCTAGAGCTCATAAAACGAACTAAACCTTCACTATTAATTTGTAAACGTTTTCTCCCTGAAGGTCCATCTGGTAATGTTAAAAAGTGAGTGCCAGAACTAACCCCTTGGGTAAAGTTGTAATAAGTATATGTACCAGAATAACTAGTTGCTTGCATATCTGCAAATTCTGAATTGTCTGTTCGTAAACGTGGTTTAGCTCCACCAGCAGCTCTTTGTATGTGCCAAAATCCGTTACCTTTATCTACAAATTTCCATATTACATCATCTCCTGTAGTCTGTGTAGATGTAGTATATGGATCCTCGCTAGATCCATTTGACGCTAGTCGAAGATTATGTACTGGAGAATCTATATAATATGTTTTGTTTGGGTTTGGAGTAAATGATGTTTGGGTTTCACAATCATTTGTATTAGTTATACTATTATTGGAACCATTATCTGTTACCGAACCGCAAGTTTCTATAGAAGAACCTGTACTACCAGATGCAATTACTATTGGATGCTTAGTATTATTAATAACCCTATTATTCTTACCATTATGGGTACTTTGATAATCTAAATTTCCATTTTTGAAGCGAACTCCATCAAGTGTTCCACCAATTTGAATTCTATAATCTGAAGGAAGATTTGGGTCGCCACCCGTTAAAGTTAAATTTGAATTATCCATTCCGATAAAGGCAATACATTTTTGGCCATTATAATAAGGATCTACGGCTGGTATAATTTCAATATCAAGATCCCAGCTATCATTATCATATGTACTTTTAAAAGCGTGACCATGAGAAATATCTGCTTTACAATTAATTGCAGTACCACTCCCTAATCCAAAACCTTGCTCACAACCTATAGCTGTGCAATTTTCAGCAATCACAGTTCCAGAAGCGTGAGCTAATACTACTCCGGTTCTCATATGTTTTATAGTACAATTACGAACGGTGGGATTAGAGGTTCCTCTTTCGATAGTTTCTCCATTTATAAAAGTTGTACCTGCATTATATGCCCGAATACCTCCTTCTCCGGTGCTCATCATATATCCTGATGGAAGTCTATATCCCCAAACAGTCATAAAGTCAACATTATCAGCTGGAGAGCCAGTACCTTCTTCTTTAAGCATATCATCAGTGGAGCGCATCTCCCCTTCTATGTAACAACCTTCAATAATTGGATTGCTGGCGGCTTGCATAAAAATTGCGTGCCCATAAGATCTATGGATTAACGTACAATTTTTTACATGATTAGATTCTCCACGTACTAACAATGCCGAATGTTTACGATGACCAATAACTGGACCGCCACCTTTACCAAAAGCATCCCCATAACCATATGGATACGAACCTCGAACAGTAATATGAAACCCTTCTAATAAATTATCAGATCCATCCATAACTATTGTTTGCGCTCTCTTTCTTGGAGCATTATTCCCTACATTAACTAACTTCAGGTTTTTTAGCGTGTTATTATTTCCCAAAATCTGGAGTAAATTCACATCTACATTTCCAAAACTGCTTAATACTTCAGTGTCAATATTTATAGTAACATTGGTAAAATCGTAGGCGCTGTTATTCCCTTCAAAAAGTAAAAGTGGATTACTAAAATCTCCAGCAGCAACATCCGCTGCTGTAATAGAATATGTTCCTGGGGCTAATTTTACGTTTGCATTACTATCATTTAAATAAGGTAATAACGCTTGTAACGAATTGACAGTAGTTTGGGAAACTAAATTCCCAATATTAAAAATTAAAAGAATGAATAGTATTTTTTTCATCATGATGGTTTATTAATAGGTTGTTTATAGGTCTAAGGTTTTATGTATTAAGTATGTAATGAGATATTGATAGTAGTATCCTTTATTCTTGAGTTATCAATCCTAGGAATGTTTATAGCATCATATGTTTTGATAGAATTTAATCTTATTCCGGTAGACCTTTTAATAAGATTATGTACATAATTATACCCACTAACATTTAAATATGTAGTGGTTATGTTTTTGATTGTTAATTTATCTCTATCAACTAATACATATGGTTCGTTATAATGCAGAAGTATTTTTTCGAAATAATCCGGTCGGGTGCCGTTATAAGTATGATTATCGGTGTTCTTTGAACAGGTAAAATTCCTAAAAACAGAATATTCCGTTGCAAATAATGATTCCTTAAAAATCACATATACAGAAGTTATCTGAAATAGTAATACAGTTAACACCAAAAGAATTGGTCGTAGCTGGAGTTGCATAATAGTTACGTTAGTTTTTCAATCATATTATGCAACTTCTTCACCAATCTCCTATAATGCCCTATTACTAGTTGTATCTAGAAAACAAGATTAGAATGATCACATATCTATTACTTATATCATTGTTTTTCAACAAAATATAAACTGGTCAACCAATTTCTAGGGTACTCAAATTTACGCTATCATTAGTAGTTACATTCTCTAAATAATTTTTCGCCCTAATTAAACGAGAATTCGTAAGTGGATCTCTATAATTCGCTTCAGATAATACTATAGGTTTGGTTCTTTACAAACTATATTCATAACGAAGTGTATTGCTGAATTGATCTAAAAATTCATTAGTACCTAACTCCTAAAAAAAGGATATACTTATTTTTTTGAAATGTAGGGTTGGGTAAGTCTATTTCTAATACGTATTAAAAACAAAGTACTAATACTAATAGCTTTAGTTCTTATTAATTAACCTGTTTGATAATAAAAGTTTTATATGAAAAAATATATTCCATCCCTTTGTTTAGTATTAATAATTTCAATTTCATGTAGTACGGACGATTATACAGATATTCCAAGTACTTCTACAGAGTTTATAACACTAAATTTACCAACATCACCTTTTAATTATGCTGATATTCCATTGCCTGATTTTTTCTTAAATAATGAATTACAAGGTGAGGATAATACTCCTAATAATAATGTTATTACTGATCATGGTGCAACCCTAGGTAGGGTTCTTTTTTATGACAATAAACTATCTTTAAATAATACTATTTCCTGTGCATCGTGTCATATTCAAGAGAATGGATTTTCTGATCCAAGACAGTTTAGTGTAGGTTTTGACGGTGGATTGACTGCTAGAAATTCTATGGGATTATCTAACGCAAAATTTTATGATAATGGAAGGTTTTTTTGGGACGAAAGAGCTCCAACACTTGAAATACAGACATTAATGCCAATTCAGGATCTAGTAGAAATGGGTATGACCTTACCAGAATTAGAAACAAAATTAGCTAATGAAGAATATTATACTATTTTATTTAAAAATGCTTTTGGTGATGAAACCATTACCAGCGAGAGAATAGCATTAGCGTTATCTCAATTTATACGTTCTATAGTTTCATACCAATCAAAATTTGACAATGGATTAGCGCAAAGTCAAAATATAAATAGTGATTTCCCTAATTTTACAGACTCCGAAAATAGTGGAAAAACTCTTTTTATGAGTAATCAAACAAGATGTTTTGATTGCCATGCTACTAATGTTTTTGTAGGAGATAATGCGAGAAATAATGGATTGGATGCTACAATTACGGATCTTGGTGTTGGTGGGATAACAGGAAATAATAACGATCTAGGAGAATTTAAAGTTCCATCTCTAAGAAACATTGCATTAACAGCACCTTACATGCACGATGGTCGGTTTGGAACACTTGAACAGGTTATTGAACATTACAATAGCGGTGTACAGAACAATCCGAATTTAGATAATAGATTAACCCAAGGAAACAATGTTCGTCGTTTAAATTTATCTGAAGACGATAAACAAGCTTTAATAGATTTTTTAAATACACTAACTGATGAAGAATTTATAAGGGATGAAAAATATGCTAATCCTTTTATATACTAAAAATGAAATATGAAAGTATAGTATTTGATTGTTTTTATAAAATTAAATTCCTTTAACAATTTATTATATATTTACCTATAATTAATTGAAACCGATGGATAAATCTTTCTCAGTTTGCGAGGAACAGGTGTATAATACATTGTATAAAACTCACGCTGAAAGCCTTAGAAATCATCTCTATTTTAAGTTTGGAGATTTAGATCAGGCTGAGGATATTGTACAAGAATCATTTATTAAACTATGGGCTAAGTGTAAAACAATTATTTTTGAAAAGGCAGTTGGTTTTCTATATACAGTATCAAAAAATTTATACATCGATTCTTTAAGATCTAAAAAAGTCGTTTTAAAATTTGAAAAAAATAGTTCTTCAATAATGGACAATGAGGACCCTTATTTTCATTTAAGAACTAAAGAATTTAGACAAAAAATAGAAGCTACTATTTCTGCTCTACCAGAAAAGCAAAGAGAAGCTTTTTTATTAAATAGAATCGAAAAACTTACTTTTAAAGAAATTGCGCTAAAATTAGAAATTAGTCAAACAGCAGTAGAAAAAAGAATTGCTAAAGCGTTGGTTAAACTTAAAGAGATAACAGAATTACAAAAACATAATATATAATCGGGTTGGGTAATTTAAAAATCAAAACGTATATAAAGCGATTGTAATCAAAAACATTTAAGCGTGGAAAATAAATTTACTAAAGACAATTTAATCGCCAGATGGTTAGATAATCGTTTAAATAAAGACGAAAAAGAAGAATTGGATGCCTCTGGAGAATTAGATGAATTAAAAGTAGTTCTAGATGACATTGATACTTGGCAAGTAAAAAAATTTGATACCGAAGCTGGTCTAGAGGATCTTAAAAAACGCAAAAAATTCGTTATCTCTTCTCCTCCTCCGAAACAGAATAAAACAAGTAAATGGCTTAGTATTGCTGCTAGTATTGCGATATTGATTATGGGAGGATATTTTTCTTGGAACTATTTATCTAATCAAACCATAACGATTGATACATTAATAGCAGAATCAAAAACAATAAAACTTCCTGGTGGTTCGCAAATTACTATGGATGCAATGTCAACAATATCCTACAATGAAAAAGATTGGACTAATAATAGAACTGTATACTTAAAAGGACAAGCTTTTTTTGATGTTGTAAAAGGAAGCTCTTTTACGGTGATTACTAAAGTTGGAAGTATTAAAGTACTAGGAACCCAATTTAATGTAAATGCAACTAACAAAATATTTGAAGTTAAATGCTATGAAGGAAAAGTAAATGTTACCTATAATAAGGAACAAAAAATACTAATAAAAGGAGAATCTATATCTGCAAAAGAAAATAAATTATCTAGTAACTCTCATACTACAAAAAAACCTGAATGGATCGATGGTTATAGTAAATATAATCAAGTCGTTTTATCGGAAATTGTCGTTGATCTAGAAAAGTACTACCAAACAAAAATAGAATTACCTAAAAAATATGAGAATTTACAATTTACAGGTACTATAACTCACAAAGATTTAAAAACTGCTTTAGAAACTTTATTTAGTTCTATGGAGATTGAATATAGTATAGATGATAATAATGTTGTGCTAATAAAATAATACATGAATTTGAGGCGGTTCTCATATTATCTTTTTTTATTCACTTTATGGTTTTGTTTAGTTACTAATTCTACTGCACAAACAAATAATCTCATTAAGTTTTCGGATAAACTAGAACAGTTGGAACAAAAATTTGGAATAAGTTTTTCCTACAACCATACTTTTTTTGATGGTGTTTTTTTAGAACAAAATATTGATTGTCAAGATATTAAAGATTGTATCTTAGTAATAGAAAAAATGGTCCCTGTAAAATTTACAAACCAAAATACTTCTAACTATATAGTATTACCAATAAGAAAGAACATTACATTCGAAGTATTTGATAATGAAAATAATGAACACATATCTTCCCTAGAATATCAGATCAATGAAGAACCAATAGAATATCTTCTTGCCGAGGATAATATGTTTATCTTAAATGATATATTCCCTTTAGATTCTATCCATATTCTTAATTATTCGTATGAGAGTATACGCATAAAAGCCAGTGATTTAATAAGAATAAAAAAAGTAAATTTATTAAAAAAGCAATTTCATCTTAATGAAATTATTTTAAGTGGTTACCTAACAAAAGGTATTGATGCTAACGTTAGTGACCATAGTTTACAAATTAACACAGAATCCTTAGGTTTATTAGCAGGAGAAACTGATGGCGATATTTTTAATGTTATAAATAATATTTCTGGAATACATTCTCCAAGTGGGAAATCTGGAAATCTTAATTTTAGAGGGAACACGTATGATCAAAATCTTGTTCAGATAGATGACATCCCTATATATCATTCAGGGCATTTTTTAGGAGCAATTTCTCCTTATAATACAGCTGTTATTACTAATGTTGAAGTTCAAAGAAATATGTTACCTGTAAAATTTGGTGGTCGTGTTGGAGGACTTATTGATATGACAACAAGTAATAAAATTCCAAATACCACTAAATATGAAGTTGCTATAAATACGCTATTTGCAGGAGCAACGGTTAAAGCTAAGCTTATAGAAGATAAGCTATCTTTTTCTGCTGCTTTTAGGACAAGTTACCCAAGTTTTCAATCTCCAAAATTAGAGGCTATTTCGAACTTAATTTTTCAAGGTAGTAGATTAGAGTCTATTGCAGATGAAGTTAATACTTCTTCAGACTTTAAAATTGATTTTTTAGACATGAATGCTAAGTTAAATTATAAGATTAATGATAAACATACAACTTCTTTAAGTTTTATAAATATTCAAAATAACTTATCTGCGGAAATAAAAAACACAGGGAATAATGATCAAGTTGATTTTAGAGATTTAGAACTAGATAATTGGGGTGTTACAGGAAAATGGAAAGCTTATTTCTCTGAAAAGCTTACAACTGAATTAAGAGTTAGTAAATCTAATATGAATCTTATTAGCCTTAGTGAAGGTTTTGTATTAGAAGAAAGATCCAGTAGAGAAAAATTTGATAATGTAATTTCTGATACTCGGTTAATTACTGAAATTATTTACAATTACAATCAGAATACATCTTTAGAAGCAGGATATACCTTAACCGAGCATAAATTGATTAGTAACGAAATTGAAGAAGAAAATGGTATCGATTCTGAAAGAAGACAAGATGCCATAGTTCACTCCACCTATGTGTCTCTCCAAAAAAATTGGAATGAAAAATTGAATGTTAACTTTGGATTTCATAATAATTACTATGCACCTTTAAATAAGTTATACATAAATCCAAGGTTATTGGCGAGTTACTCTATAAATAAAAACTTGTATCTAAAATCTTCCTTAGGAACATCAAATCAATTCATTCAAAAAAAATTAAATAATGATTTTGATGATTTTAATATTACCAATCAATTATGGTTTTTGCCTAATGATGATATAATGACGCAAAAAGGAATACAAACAATGTTAGGTGGTGTTCTTGATAAATCTAAATGGTTAATAGATTTAGAGCTGTATTATAAAAAAACTGAGGGTATCACTAATAAGTCTAATGATAATCTTGGAAATATTTCTAGTATTGGAGCAAATATATTTGTAAAAAAAAGATGGCGTAAATTAGAAACCTGGATAAGTTATGCATTGAGTAAAACTGAAACCGATTTTAATAATAGGAAAATAGATGCTTTCTTTGATCAAAGGCATATCATAAATCTAACTGGTTTACTAAATCTTAAAAAATGGAAATTTGCAATTTCTTGGGGGTATTTTTCTGGAATGCCAGTCATTTTTTCTGAAGAATCAGATTCTGGAAATAATCAAAACCCTATCTCCTCTGATCGATTTGATGCATTACATCAATTAGATTTTTCTTCTTCATATACATTTTATAATCCATCAAGAAACTTTAAAACTGTTATTGGTTTATCTATCCTTAATGTATATGATCAGGATAATACAGTAAACGTTTTTCAAAACACGACAGAAAATACATTTAGAAAGGCAAGTAACTTCTCTCCTAACCTTCAGGTTAATTTATTTTTTTAATTACTTAAAACAACATAAGTTACTGATAAACAGTGTTTTGAGTTTAAAAATTTCTAAAAAAAACAATCATATAATATTTTTTTCAAAAAAAAGGTTGGGTAAAAATATGACTCATACGTATTACACATAAACAAGCACATTGTACTTTTTGATAGTGCTTTTATTGTGAAATTTATTAATACCAAAAATTATGAAAATAAAGAATTTAAAATTTTCAACACTTTTAATAGCAGGGATATTCATTTTTCAATCATGTAGTAAAGATGATGATTTTATAGATGATATAGATTCTCCTGGCATCGATGTTGAGTTAACGGATGAAACAACAGAACTTATAACAGAATGGAGTAATTTATGGGTTTCAATAGATCAATTTACAGAAAGTATGAGACCAAATACAGTAACTCGATCTTTAGCGTATATTCATTTAACTGGTTACGAAACAGCTGTTCCTTTTATGGATAATTACTCATCCAATACAGACAGATTTAATAACTTCAATATTAACACAAATGCTCTTGAAGATGATGTAGATCTAAAACTTGCTTTAAACACTGCTTATGCATTAGCCATAGATCATTTTATGATTAATTTAGAAACTGGTGTAAGACAAAGAATTTCTGATTTTCAAGAAGAAAAAGAAGCAGAATTAACCGAAGGACTTTCTGATACTGAAATAGAAAATTCAGAAACTTGGGGAAGACACGTTGCACAGAGAGTTATCGCTTATAGCGAAACTGATCAAGATGGTGAAGAACAAATACAAAATCCAACTCCTCAAGATTATATAGCTCCAGTTGGCGTAGGTTTATGGGCTGCTAATGAAAATGAAGATGCATGGTTTCCATATTGGAGAGAAGTTAGAACGTTTGCGATAACACCAGAAGAATCAAGTAGTGTAGCGTTTTCTTCTGTATTACAGCACAGTACTAATCCATCAAGTGATTATTACCAACAAATGAATGAGGTATATGAAACTACCACTACTGCTGCCACTGATAATAATGAAAATTTATGGATCGCAGAATTTTGGGCGGATGATGTTGAAGGTCTTATGATAAGTCCTCCAGGAAGACAGTTTTCTATTGCCAATCAATTAATAGAGCAAAATGATTTAGCTTATGATAGAGCGTTAGAACTTTTATTAAGACTTGGTTTTGCAATAAATGATGCTGCTGTTTCCGCCTGGGATGACAAATACACATATAACATAGAGCGTCCGAGTAATTATATTTGGGAGTATATTGATGAAGATTTTACTTCTAACTTGTCTAAGTTTATAGAAGAAACGAATCCAGCTTTCCCAAGTTACCCTTCTGGTCACGCTACTTTTGCAGGTGCAGGTGCTGGAGTATTTATAGCATTCTTTGGATCGGATAGTGTTAATTTTACAGATAGAACTTATAGTGACTTTACAGATATAGATTTTAACGGAACGCCAAGAAGTTTTACTTCATTCACTGAAATGGCTACCGAAAATGCTTATTCACGTGTCCCACTAGGTGTTCATATAGAACAAGATGCAATTGAAGGTTTACGATTAGGTTATGAAATTTCTGATGCAGTAAATAGCATAAACCTGCAATAAGCAGTTAATTTTAATTGATTACCCCAAAGCAGATTGATGTTTTTTTTAGAGTTGATTTGGTCCTGTAGATGTATTTCTACAGGATTTTTTTTGTGAAATTACTTTTATAGGCCCTACCTAAAGGAATTATCTTTTGACCAATTAGATATATCTGATTACCAGAGAATTTTTCAATTTTTGAAGTATTAATAATATAAGATTTGTGTACTCTCATAAACTTTTTAGGAGGTAAAAGTTCTTCCCAATAACGTAAAGTCTCCGAAGACACGAGTTTTTTATCTTTTAAATGAATTTCTGTATAATCCGTGTCGGATATAATATATGTAATGTCGGCAATAAGGATTCGTACATGATCGAAACCAATTTTCGCATAGACTTCCGTAATTTCTTCAGTATTCGTATCTAAAGAAAACTCTTGCTTTTTACTTTCTACTTTGGAAACAGCTTTTATAAACCTTTGAAAAGAAAACGGTTTTAACAAATAATCCACGACATCAAACTCATAACTCTCCAAAGCATAATCCGAAAACGCTGTAGTAAGAATAACTTGAGGTGGATTAGAGAGTGTTTTTAAAAAGTCAATTCCCGAAATCTTAGGTAAATGTATGTCTAAAAAAATAACATCTACCTTAGTAGACTTCATTAGTTGCATAGCTTCAATAGCATCTGTAAAGGTTCCCATGAGTTTTAGGGTACCCATATCTTCTATATACTTTTTTAGAATACGTTGCGCCGGTAATTGATCTTCTATAATGATGCAATTCATGGTTCTTTGGACTTTTTTAGATCGATCATTAACTGAACTTCATACATATCTTTATCGCTATTAATATGTAATTCATGTGCCTTTGGGTATAATATATCTAATCGTTTTTTTACATTTTCTAAACCAATTCCACTATCTAAATTATTAGTATTAGTCTGGTTTTTATATGTATTAGAACAATTAAAATAAAGTATTCCATCACGTGTTACCCTAATATCCATATTTATTATGATCCCATCGGTCTGACTAGAACTACCGTGTTTTAGAGCATTCTCAACAAAAACGATCAATATCAATGGAGCTATCCAAAAATTTGCTCGTTCAATATCTTTAGATAGCGTAACTGTGCCTCGCCCTTCTATTTGTAATCGTCCTAAATTGATAAAGTTTTCTAATTGTTCTACTTCTTTAGAAAGAGAAACATATTTTGCTTTACATTCATAAAGCATATATCGTAGTACGCCTGATAATTCCAAGATCAATTCTGGTGTACGAGGAGATTTTTCAATTGCATATGAGTATAAATTATTCATATTATTAAAAAGGAAGTGAGGATTAATCTGTGATTTCAAAAATTGAAGTTCACTCTCTTTTACAGAATCCTTTAATTCTTTAACTTCTCGCTGCTTGATAAGTGCATCCCATCCAAATTTAAACCCTGCCAATACAGACAACGTAGGCAATGTACTCATTAGGTTATATATTACGCCTAAAAACTTAGCTCCACGAGTATCCGGAAAATATATCTTTTCTAATATAGATTCTTCAACAAAAATTACTCCCGTCACAACTAAACTAAAAAACAAAATAAACTTTAAATATGCTCCAGGATATAAAAATCTTGGAAGAAGTACATAATTGATGATAAGACCAGCAGTTACAAAATTCAAAAAAAACACAAATTGATAGAATTGTATTTCTGGATTACGGCGGTCAAAAGAATAGAAAATAAATACTACAATGTGTAATATCACTTGGAACCAAACCTCTTTATGTAATAGTGTGTTTTTCACAATATCTAAAAACTGTACAACAAATATAGTTTATTGATTTTCTAACTATATAATATTGCACCTAATCCACTAAATCAATACCGCAAACGACAAATCTATTGCTGTTAATAACAATCATGTCGTTTATAGGATTATAATAGTTGTTTACCCAAGTAAATTTTTAAAAAACAACTCATCTTCTTTCCTTTGAAAAATCAAAATATAATAAAGCATACAATGAACAATCGGGTTTTTATAATCTTACTTTTTTTTACGGCTACAATCTGGGCCCAAAATAAGGAAATACTAATTTCTGGCACATTAGTGGAAGCAGAAACAGGCCAGCCTATACCCTATGCTACGATTGTTCTAAATGACACAAATTCTAAAGCCACTATTTCTGGGGCAATTACTAATGACAATGGAACTTTCGAGATAAACACTACAGCAGATAATTTCTATATCGAAATCAGCTTTATAGGATTCAAAACGCTTCAACTGCGAACCTTTGAAACAATAGAAAATAGAGTTAGTCTTGGCAAAGTTAAACTATATCAAGATAGCGAAACATTGGACGAAGTTGTTGTTCGAGGCGAAGTATCTAAAACAGAATTTAAACTTGATAAACGTGTATTTAATGTCGGAAAAGATTTAAGTACAGCAGGTGCAAGTGCATTAGAAGTATTAAATAATGTACCTTCTGTGAATGTTAACATCGAGGGAGAGATAAGCCTTCGAGGAACTGGAGGTGTTCAGATCTTAATAAATGGAAAACCATCAGTCCTAGCAGATGAATCTAGCAATGCCTTAGGAACCATTACTGCTGATATGATTCAAAGTATTGAAGTAATTACAAATCCTTCTGCTAAGTATGAAGCCTCTGGTACTTCAGGAATATTAAATATCATACTGAAAAAAGAAGAAAAAAAGGGATGGAATGGCTCCATTTCACTTAATACAGGAATTCCCGATAATCATAATGTAGGGGTTAGTCTTAATCGTAGAACAGAAAAGTTTAATCTATTTACCCAGATCGGTGCAGGCTATCGATCATTACCAAGAGATAATGAAGCAATCAACCGTAATTTAGAAAATAATGAAGTTATTTTTAGTGAAGGTGAAAATTTTAGAAATGAGACTTTCTTCAATATAACTTTAGGAACAGACTATCATCTTAATGAATATAATGTGTTAACACTTTCCGGAAATTTTGCTTATGAAATAGAAGATCAACCTTCTGAAACCAATTTCCGCTTTTTTGATGGTGATAATACATTAGTATCACAATGGGTCCGTAATGAAACTACTGATGCAACAAATCCCAAATGGCAGTATGAGTTTAATTGGAAAAAACAGTTTAAAAACAATAAAGATCACACTTTTCAATTAAGCGCTTTGGGAAGTTTCTTTGGAAAAGACCAATCTTCTTTATTTGCGGATACCACAATAGAAGGAGAAAATGTTGACAGTAACCAACGTACTGCTACTGATTATCAACAAGCAGACTTTACGTTTAAGGCGGATTACACAAATCCATTAACTGAGGAATACAGTATCGAAACAGGAGCTCAGTATGTTATAAATGATGTAGGTAATGATTTTGAAGTTGAAGATTTAATTGATGGAGAATATGTTATTAATGAAAGTCTTACCAATGATTTTGAATGGATACAAAAGGTATTAGGTGTTTATGCCACTTTATCATATGAAAATGATATTTGGGGGGTTAAAGGAGGTTTGCGAATAGAGAATACTGATTTAGAAACATTATTAGCAAATACGAATGAGGGCAGCTCACGAAATTTTACTAATTTTTTTCCAAGTTTTCATACATCTTATAAGATAAGCGATAAAATTTCACTTCAGGCTGGTTACTCAAAAAGAATTTTTAGACCTCGATTAAGAGATTTAAATCCTTTCTTTAATATCCGAAATAATTTTAATATTAGAACAGGGAACCCAGAACTACAACCAGAATTCACTAATTCTTATGAACTAACTAGCATATATAAAATAGGAAAAGCTAGTTTGAGTTCTAGCCTTTATCATCGTTATACAACAGACGTTGTAGAAAGAGTATCAACGTTTATTGATAATGTAAATTTTAGTACTCCAGAAAATATAGGAACGAATTCATCCATAGGTTTTGAAACAAATGGGAAATATAGCCCTACGAAATGGTTAACTTTTACAGGAGATTTTAATTTCAACTATTTTGATCGTAAAGGAACTTTTGAAGATCAGGTATTTGATTTTAACGGAAATCAATGGTCCACCAGATTAGGTACAAAACTAGGGTTACCTGCTGATATCGATTTAGAAATCAATGGAAATTATCGTTCAGATTTCGAAACTGTACAAGGAAAACAAAGTGGGTTTGCCTTTCTAGATCTTGGAATGCGTAAAAAAATATTAAAAGGAAAAATAGTTGCTAATCTTGGTATTCGAGATGTTTTTGCTTCTAGAATTCAGGAAAATTTTGTAAATCAACCTACTTTCGAAACCTATAATTTTGGACAACGTGGACGCTTTTTTACATTTGGATTAAGCTACGCTTTTGGTAAAGGAGAAGCAGTAACTTATTCTGGACGCAGAAGATAGATATTCCTTTTATTACCTTTAGGAACAGTAATAATTCCAAAAAGAATATAGCTAAAACTTCAGAAAAATAGGTTCCAAAAAGTTAGGCAAAACGATTTCTATAATTACTAGGGTTAATTCCCTTAATCCTTTTAAACATACGATTAAAATACGAACGATTGGTAAAGCCACATGCCAAAAACACTTCTTTTAGGTTATACACTGGATCAGCGAGTAATTGTGTTGCCTTCTGGACACGTTCTTCATTTATAAAATCAGTAGGAGAAATACCCATTTCCTGTTTAAAAACTTTATAAAAATGACTTTCACTCATACAAGCTTCTTTGCTTAATTCTTTTATTGTTAACGGATTGCATATATTATCACGAATGTATTGAACGACATAAGCCAATCGATAATCATTTGATAATTCTTTAGTTTTAGTTCTATAGGTTTTACGAGTATTTACCTGTAGAATTCTAATGACTAATTCTTGAATCATATTAGATACAAAAGAATCTTTTGCCGGATGATTTTCTGTGTATAGATACACTAAACGTTGTAAAATTCTATAAATACTATGATCATTAGTAAAGTGGAAATTATAATCCATAAGCTTCCACTCCTTTCCATCTGGTTTGGTCATAGATTCATTCATCAAATCTATAATATTCTTCAATCGCTCCTCTCCTATTTCCATCGCCAAACAACGTGTCGGGTTATCAACTCTAGCTTCAGGAAAGTCAATACTCATGAGCTCATTAGCAGGAAGTATTAAAGATTCACCAGGTAAAAACTCGAAGCAAGGGTTATCTCGTAAATGCATCACTTTTTTACCTTTAAACATACTCGCCAGAACCGGAGTTGTAAATTGAAGTTGTACCATTTCTGCTCTTGAATGTGTTTCAAAAATATGCATAGCAGAATCTTCCAAAACATAAGAAGTTTGATTTTCTACTAAATCAACCAATTTTCTTGACTCATAAAAAGAATTTGATAGCAGCATAATAAATATTGAGTATTTAACAATATTTTAATAATAATAATGATTATATGGAATTAAATATACTAATTTTTCATTGATACTTAGTGTTTTAATAGGATTGTTCATAAGGTTCATAGAATCGTTCAAACATTTAGGCTTCCATCCAAGTACCTTGTGAAAAAATTCGCAAATAATCTTAATTTTTTTAATATGGACAACGTAAGTACAAACGAGAAAAAGGCTTTTTCAAAACCACAATTCAAAAATCAATATGATAATTATATTGGTGGTAAGTGGACACCACCAGTAAAAGGTGAATATTTTGACAATGTATCACCTGTTGATGGTAATAATTTCACAAAGATAGCTAGATCGACATCAGAGGATATAGAATTAGCAATAGATGCGGCTTGGCAAGCAGCACCTTCTTGGAACAATAGTTCCGTAACCGAGCGCAGCAACATGCTTTTAAAAATTGCAGATGTTATGGAACAAAATCTGGAGGTTTTAGCTCGAGCAGAAACTTGGGATAATGGTAAAGCACTTCGAGAAACAATGGTTGCAGATTTACCATTAGCAATAGACCATTTTAGATATTTTGCGGGTGTAATTCGTGCAGAAGAAGGTACTGTAAGTGAGTTGGACTCAACTACTATTTCTATGAATATAAAGGAACCACTAGGCGTAGTTGGGCAAATAATACCTTGGAATTTTCCGATTCTTATGGCTACTTGGAAAGTCGCTCCTGCATTAGCTGCGGGTAATTGTGTCGTACTAAAACCAGCAGAACAAACACCGGTAGGTGTAATGATTCTTATGGAATTAATCGAAGGTATACTCCCTGATGGTGTATTAAATGTAGTAAATGGGTTCGGTATTGAGGCAGGAAAACCTTTGGCATCCAATTCTAGAATTAATAAAATAGCATTTACCGGAGAAACGACTACAGGACAGCTAATTATGCAATATGCAAGTAAAAACATTATACCTGTAACTTTAGAGTTAGGCGGAAAAAGTCCAAATATCTTTTTCGAAAGTATTATGGATGCTGATGATGAGTTTTTTGATAAATGTATAGAAGGAGCAGTCATGTTTGCTTTAAATCAGGGAGAAGTATGTACCTGTCCTTCAAGAATATTAATTCAAGAAAGTATCTATGATCAATTTATAGAACGTGTGGTAGAACGAGTAGAAGCAATAAAATTAGGACATCCTCTAGATCCGACAACTATGATGGGTGCACAAGCTTCTAACGATCAATTTGAAAAAATATTAAATTATATAAATATAGGAAAAGATGAAGGTTGTGAGGTATTAACTGGTGGAGAAGCTGCTTATAACGAAGGGCTTGAAAGCGGATACTATGTACAACCTACATTATTAAAAGGGAATAACAAAATGCGCGTATTTCAGGAAGAAATCTTTGGACCTGTAGCTTGTGTTACCACTTTTAAAGATGAAGCCGAAGCATTGGAAATAGCGAATGATACTCTCTATGGTCTTGGTGCTGGTGTTTGGACAAGAGATACTCATCAAGCTTATCAAATTTCTAGAAAAGTGCAAGCAGGACGTGTTTGGGTAAACTGTTATCATCTATATCCTGCACACGCTCCTTTCGGAGGTTATAAAAAGTCTGGTATTGGTCGAGAAACCCATAAAATGATGCTTAATCATTATCGACAGACAAAAAACATGCTCATTTCACACGATAAAAATGCTTTAGGTTTTTTCTAATATGATAGAACGTGTATTAATAACAAAACAAGCTATACAGGTTATAGATACCTTAAGGGAAAAACATGGTCCACTTATGTTTCATCAAAGTGGTGGTTGCTGTGATGGCTCCTCTCCCATGTGTTTTCCTAAAGGAGAATTAATGATCAATGATTCCGATATATATATGGGAACTATTCATGATTGTGAATTCTATATGTCAAAAGATCAATTTGAATATTGGAAACATACGCAACTAAAGGTAGATATCGTAAAAGGTAGAGGTTCTAGTTTTTCTTTAGAAATTCCCCTAGGTATTCGATTTATTATCAAATCTCGAATTTTCACAGAAGAAGAAATAGATGCTTTAAATACTACTGCCTCCTAATTTCTTTAGCAATCTAAGTAATAAGGTTGTGAAACATTACTTTTTCACAACCTTATCACTATTAATTTATAAAAATTCTTATTAATTATCCTTTAACTATTGTTGTTCTATCAAATAAATACTAGCGCATTTTAGATCAGGTTCAATAGATTTTAGTTAAACAACAACTTCATTAACCAATACTTATTTTATTAAAAATGAGCTAAATAGAATATTTAGGATGATTTTAAAATAAACTTCAATAATATTTAAGTATAATTACCTACGGACAATTCAGTGATCAATTTATTAATCATTTCCATTCCTTTTTCCAATTGTTCTAATTCTATATATTCATTGGCTCTATGTGCTTGTTCAATAGATCCAGGTCCACAAATTACTGACTGAAAACCTTCATTAGCGAATTGCCCAGCTTCAGATGCATATGCAACAGTATTTAATTCTGAGTTTCCGGATATTCTCTTAACCAATTCTACTACATCAGCTTTAGCATCTGTATCCAAAAACGGTACTGGTGGATGATTTTCAATAGTTTTTATTGAAAAATCGGGAAAAACTTCTTGTAGTTCTTTTTCCCGTTCTCTACAATATGATTCAAAATCACTAATAATAGTGTCTACCTCATCCATAGGAATAACTCGTAAATCCCAATAAAAATAGGATTTATCAGCAATTACATTTGGAGCTATACCTCCACGCATCAAACCAACATGAATTGTGGAATGTGGCGGATGAAAACGATCATCAAATCTTTTATTAGCTATTAATTGATTCATTCTGTTCTCAAGCCAAAGAACAAGGCGCATAGATTCATGAATAGCACTCACTTCTTGTTTGATACGACTACTATGTCCAGCAGAGCCATTAACATAAGTTTCCAAAATATAAATTCCTTTTTGACCTACAATAGGTTCCATGGACGAAGGTTCTCCAATAATAGCATATGTTGGTTTTTCTTTATAAAAATCATTAATAGCACGTGCTAACGCTGGACCTGCTAAACAACCTATTTCCTCATCATATGAAAAAGCAAAGTAGATAGGTTTTTTTAGATCAGCTTTTATCATATGTGGTAATGCAGCTAAACAACAAGCTACAAATCCTTTCATGTCACAAGAACCTCTACCATAGAGTTTTCCATCATTTTTATCAGTAAGTAAAAAAGGATCTGTACTCCATTCTTGCCCTTCTACTGGTACTACATCCGTATGACCAGAAAGAATTACACCACCATCAATTTCTGGACCTATTCTACAGTGTAATGAAGCTTTAGTACCATCTTCATTGGGTAATAGATTTACTTTAACATCAAAAGACTCAATATAATCCTTTATCCAATGAATGATAGTTAAATTACTCTCACCTCCAAGTACTGGAAATGAAACGAGTTTTGCAAGAATATTTTCAACGGTCATATTAGTTATAATTTATGGCTACTGCAATTGTTAATGTTAAAAAAGATATCCCGATTAGAATAATCAATACTGGTAAAATAAATCGAATCCATCTATCAATGGGAACACGACACATGCTTAACATGGCGATAAGTCCTCCTAATGTTGGATTAACAAGATTCGATAACCCATCACCTATCTGAAAAGCCAAAATGGTAATCTGACTATTAAGGCCCAAAGATTCTCCTAAGGGCAGCATAACGGGCAAAGTAGCTAATGCCTGACCACTTCCAGATGGTATGAAAAAATTAATTACAGATTGAGAAATTGACATACAAATCGCTGACAAGTGTAAGGGCAAGCCCTCCAATAAAGAGGAAAGTTGATATGAAATAGTATCACCTATATTTCCCATTTCCATTAGAACTTTAATGGATGTGGCAAAACCAACCATAAAAGCTCCTGGCGCTGCAAGACTAACAGATTTTAAAACAGTTTCACTCATCGTGTTGGTACTCATTCTAGATAATAATCCACAAAGAAGTGCAATAATCAAAAATATGGCTGATAGCTCATTGATATACCAATCTAAATTAAAAACCCCATATAAAATTGTTAAAAGTCCAATAATGAATACAGAAATGACCATCCAATTTTTTCCATTCATTGAATATTCAGAAATAGGTTTTGATAATGACAACTCTCCAATATTCAAACCATTACCTAGACTTTTATTAGGATGTTTTATAATTTTTTTAAAATAACGCACATTATAATATGCCATAATAGATAATGCAATTAAGCAAAACATACTGCGAAGTAAAGCCCCTGAAAAAATAGGTAGTTGCGCAATTTTATGCCCTGTACCTACTGTGTATGGATTTATAGGAGATAAACCAAAGCCAATTGTCATAGCTCCAACAGAAATACCTGCTGCTAAAATTAAATCTCCGCCTAAAGCAATACTTAAAATGGCAGCTATAGGAACCATTGCAATATTATGCTCATAACCTACGGTAACACCTAGTAAACCATATATAAAAGTCATAATAACAATAATCAAATATTTATTTTTCAGACCTAACTTTTTAACCAAGGTCCCGATTGCATTTTCAACAGCCTTCGATGCATCCATAAAACCAAACATTATTGCTCCTGCCAATACAATAAAAATGATTTCTGCCGCTGCTTTAAAACCGAGTGGAATTGCTTTAAACATGTCTAATAATCCCACAGGTGTTGATGCTATAGTTTTATACGAATTAGGAACAACAGTATTCCTTCCATCAACAACAATTCGTTCGTAGGTGCCAGCTGGGATTAAATAGCTTAAAATAGTCACAAGAATAATAATGCCAAACAACATGCTGATAGCATGAGGAATTCGTTTAAAAATAGAAGAACGAGAATTTAATGTATTCATTTGTGGATGCTTGATATCAATATTTTTACTAGATGTTTAATTTATAAATTAATATCCTGCTGCTTGTCCATCTTTACGACTTTCAGAAGCTCCGTGATAGACCTTATTGTTATCATCCCATAAAATTGCTTGATACCCGCCATAAATTCCTCTAGCAGTCCCTATTTTATGTCCCTTATTCATTAACCCTCGTAAAGTAGTATAGGGTATTCCAGATTCTACCCGTATACTACCTGTGTTTTTAGTAGTCTGCCCCATCGGACTGGCGCCACCAGTATGATCCCATCGTGGAGCGTCACCAGCTTCTTGGATATTCATACCAAAATCAACAAGATTCATCACTATTTGTGTATGACCCATAGGCTGAAAATCACCTCCCATTACACCAAAACTTACATAAGGAGTATCATTTTTAGTAATAAAAGCAGGAATAATAGTATGAAAAGGTCTTTTTCCTGGTGCATACGTATTTGCTTGGCCTTTTTTTAAACTAAATAACTCACCTCTATCTTGCAACATAAAACCTAATTTTGGTGGTGCCATACCCGAACCCATTCCTCGATAATTGCTTTGTATCAATGATACCATAGTACCTTGATTATCGGCTACTGTCATATAAATAGTTTCTCCAGCAGAAATTTCACCTGCATTATATGTTCCTGCCCGTTTGCCAATTTTTTTTCTTCTTTTATTAGCATAATCATCAGAAAGCAATTCTTTTAAAGGAACATCAAAAAAATCCATATCCGCATAGTATTTTGCTCGGTCTTCAAAAGCTAGTTTTTTTGCCTCTGTAAATAAATGAAGATGTTCTACACTGCCGAACTCAATATCAGAAAAATCATAACCTTTTAAAATTTGTAGCATTTGCAGGGCTGCAATTCCTTGACCATTAGGTGGTAGTTCCCAAATATCATATCCTCTATAATTAATAGATACTGGTTCTACCCACTCCGAGTTATGATCAGAAAGATCTTGTACGGAAAGAAAACCTCCTTGTTTCTGTATAAAATCACTGATGATTTGAGCAATATCTCCTTTATAAAAGGCATCACGTCCGTTTTTAGCTATTTTTCTATAAGTACTTGCTAAATATGGGTTTTTATAAATTTCACCTTCATTAGGTAATTTACCTCCATTTTGGGACTTATAAGTATCTACAATATTAGGAAACCCTTTAGATTCAAAAAATGGGATACTACGCTGTAAATACCAAGCTATAAGTTCTGTAAGTGGAAAACCTTTTTCTGCGTAGTCAATAGCTGGAGCTAGAATCTCTTCCATTGATTTTGATCCAAACTTTTGATGAAGTTCAAACCAACCATCAACGGCACCAGGAACACTTACGGGCAATGCACCATGCGATGGAATTTTGGACATATTATGTTTTTTGAAATAATCTAATGTCAGATTTTTGGGAGAACGACCACTGGCATTAAGACCATATAACTTTTTAGTCTTTCCATCCCAAACAATAGCAAAAAGATCTCCCCCAATACCACAACCTGTTGGTTCCATAAGTCCTAAAGCAGCATTTGCAGCTATTGCTGCATCAATCGCATTACCGCCTTTTTTCAGAATATCAAGCCCTATTTGAGTAGCTAACGGATGACTAGTAGCTACCATTCCATTTTGTCCTAATACTACCGAACGTGTTGCGAATGATTCACCAGTAATACGGTCTTGAGCAACAATACATTTAGAAATAAAAAAGAGGTAGAAGATAAAGAGAACTGAGTTTTTCACGAGTGTAATTTTTAATAATGATTTGACGGAACTAGGAAATTGGACTAACACAAAGATTAATAAATAGTTGTTTTCAATATATATGAGAATCCCATATTTTCTCTAAAAGCACAAAATTTATAACAACCTTCATTTCCCTATTATTTTATAATTATGAAATATAATCAAAGAATTTTTAATCTTATGATTTAATTAGTTAAAGTGCCATATCAATACGAGTTATCAAAAATTCACATATCTACCAAAGTCATTCTTTTTACTTTACTACATATTTGAAGTATATTGGTTATACATTTATAATACTTATCGTAAAAATTATAATAGTTTCTTAAATATGAAATATGTCATCACTGAAAAAGATTTAAAAAAAAGAAGCCACGGAGTATCTTTTGATTCTGTTAATGCCGATTTCTTACTTTTCATTAAGAAAGAAAAAGAACTTAATAATCCTTTTTTGAGTGACACTAATATAAAACAACTGGAAAGTAATACACTAAAGAATATAAAATCAAGTATTTATAGTTTTGGCATTCTTGGAATAGTATCGCTTAGTTATGGATTATATGTATTTTTTACATTCGCTCCTCGTGTAGCTATCAATTTATATACACAATTTCCTTTAATAGAAAATGGTTCTATTTCTATAGTACTTGGATTGTCTTTAATACTTGGTTGTGCGTATAGTTATTCTAAAAGGAAAGATATTTTAACCACAAAAGTGAAATCAAAGATCATAGAACATTTAAAAAAGATACAAAGAGAAAAATCACCTGTAACTGAAAAAAAGAGAAAAAATACCAATCTACAACCTAAGAAAAAGCGAAAAAAGAGGAGGTAAAAATTATTATAAAAACACTTATTCAATTCTTCCACCAAATTTTTCACTAAACATACCCGTCATTGTCACGTCATTTGTATAATGTCGTGTTTTGGAGTATTAGATAACTATAGTTTTGTCCTTATTGATTTAAACAATAGTTATGAATACAACCAAAAGACGATATGACTTAGATTGGTGGCGTGTAATCTCCATCTTCTTAGTTTTTTTACATCATATAGGAATGCCATTTAACGGTGATGACTTTCACATTATGAATACCGAATCTAGTAAACTGTTAGATGATATTATGGTGTTTTTCGAACAATTTAGACTACCATTATTATTCATTATTTCGGGAACAGGAACGATCTTTGCATTTTCTAAACGTAACTGGATTCAATTTACTAAGGAGCGTACAATCCGACTTATAGTACCATTAATTTTTGGAGTATTAGTAATTGTCCCTCCACAAACTTATATAGAAAATATTGGATCTTATTCTTCATTTATAGATTTCTATAAAAATATTTTAGAACATTTAGAGGTCAATCATCTCTGGTTCATAGAAAATCTATTTTACTTATCTATTGGCTGCATTCCAATTATTATTTGGATAAAATCTTCTTATGCTAAATCATTCAAAACGTTGTTAGATGTCTTTTGTGCTAAACCTTTAGGAATATTTCTTTTAGTGTTACCATTAATCATTATTAAAATAGTAACTAAACATTATTTTCCTGAAGATGACAAATCCATAACAAACCTCTCCTCTACACTATTTTACGGATATTTTTTCCTAGCCGGTATTATCATAGCAAGTAGACCTACATTATGGGATTCATTAAAAAAATACCGCAAATACAACGCATTTATAGCACTTATTGCTACATTATTATTTTATATATATTATTTTCTTCCAAATCATATAGCTGCAACTTATTGGGATATATCAACACGTTGGGATATTTGGTATGGTTTAACTGCGCTTGTAGGTTGGACGATAATTATTACAATGTTAGGATATGGACAAATTTGGCTACATAAACCTAGTACTTTATTGAATACTCTTAACAAGGGTATTTACCCTTTTTACATACTACATCAAACAGTTATTATCGTTATTGGATATTATATATTACAGGAATCTTGGAGTATATCTATCAAACTATTAATTCTAGCAATCACATCCTTTATCATCATTATATCTGTATATAAGTTTCTTGTATATCCTTTTAGGATTCCTAGATTTCTTTTCGGAATGAAAAAAAACAAATAATATCTAAAATAGGTTATGAACTATAAGTAAGATATCCTTAGTTTGTCTTATAGTGATATTAGACAAACTAAGGATTATTGATAAAATTATATTGTTAATATCCGAAATATTAATTATCCCAATGTACCATTTCTTTTAAATCAATTGAATTAAACCAATGGCCTCTTAGCATCACTCCTTCCGGTTCTTTCAAGATATCGAGATCATCAAGAGGATTTGATGGAAGTAATATCATATGAGCAGTATAACCGTCTTTTATTTTGCCTACATAATAATTGTTATCGATAAAATTATTGATATATAATCCAGCATTAGCCGTTCCGGCTTTTAAAGCTTCGTAATTTGTTAATCCAGCTTTAACCAAATTTTTCATCTCATCAATTGCAGATTCTCCTGGTGCAGCAGCTGGAAATGCAGTATCTGTGCCTACAAGAATATTAACTCCAGCATTATGAAAATGTTTTACAATTGGAAAGTAAAATTTATAAACTTTCTCTATATAAGGCCTACTCTTTACATCTCTGGACCCATACCAATCAGCTTTATAAATCCTTTGAATTTTAGGATGTAACCTTTTAGTTTCGGGCAATCGTAAAATCGAATCCATTACTTGTGGTTTCCCCCAAGTAAGTTCTATTTTTTCATAAGCAATAATATTTGCAATTAACCATATGTTCTCTTCTGCAGCTTTTGTGGCAAAATCTTTTACTTCTTGCTCATCAAATTCTGTAAACTGAGTATAAATAAATTCCTCGGTATGAGCCATAGATTTTTGACCAATTCGTAATGCATCATCAGCGGTTAAGTTTCTTGGAATATGTCCCATTGCATGAATACCTTCTCTTTTAGCAATTTTCATCATATGTTCAAATTGTGGTATGGTCATTTTCCCGTATATTTTTATAAAATCATATCCTTTTGCCTTGTCTTCGATAATTCGTTCTTCTATTTTATCTAATGTTACTTTTTTATATTGTGGTCTATTCAACTCTTTTACAACTCCACCTCTACCTGCAGTATAAATATCTGGTCCTGTAATTTGCTTATCCTTAATTTGCGCTCTTAGTTTTAAAACCCTCTTTGAGCCTCCTAAATTTAAAACGGTAGTAACACCATTTACAACATATGAACGCATCCATTCTTCTGATTTTTTGCGATGTAAATGAACATGGGTGTCAGTTAAACCTGGGATGAGATATTTTTTATGTTCACCATCAATTATTTTTGCGTTATCTGGTATGTTAATATCGTTACTATTACCTAATGCAATAATTTTATCATTTTCTACAATAACTGTTTGTGACATTTTGGTAATAGAATCTTGCATTGTTAAAACGTTTACGTTAACAAATGCTTTAATCTGTTCTTGTTCTTTTACTTTATATGTTTGTGCATCTATTGTGAACACGCATATAAAAATCATTATCAAAATAATATATCTTGTATTCTTCATTAATTGGAATTATAGCTGTTGTTGTAATTAGTAGAGGTTATAGTTTCATGAGCTTTCATCAAGTTCAGTAAACCTGAATCCATATTTTTATTGATCAACCAAAACCCTGAACTTAACAAGGAATTTCCGGTGAAGTTTTGTTCTACTAAAGTCAAATTTTTATTTCTATTAATGATCATAAATCGTTCTCCATAGCCATCTGTCCAGATTGTATTTGTATCTGAAACTGTCCACCACTGATAACCAAACCCATCATATCTTCCATAATTAATATGATTAGTAGTAAGATCACTATAGGAGGATGTACTTTTTGTAATCCAATCTTCTGATATAATTTGTTTACCATTCCATTTTCCATTATTCGCTACCATAGCACCGATTCTTGCAAAATCCCGAGTACTGATATAGATATAATATTGTTTATGCATTGTTTTTTTCTTTGGCATAAACCAAGGGCTTCCCATAATTACATTATCCGAATCAAAATCTTGAAGACCAAGTGGCTTGGCCAAATTATCTTCCATAAACTTTCCAATACTAATACCTGTTTCTTTCATAAAAATGGTGCCTAAAACATTTGCATCAAAATTGTTATTAAAAAAATAAGTTCCTGGTTTATGACTTTCTCTTTTTGGTCGTTGAGTTATTTGATTATCATGCTCACCAGAAGCAGGTAAATAAACACCTGATTTACCCATTAATAAATCCCTTATCGTAGCACTTTTTTCTTGGGTAGTTAAAGGAATAAATTCATCTACTTCAAGTTGAGCAAGTGTTTTATCAAGATTTATTAGTTCTTGATCAACTGCTATTCCATATAACAAACTCAGCATAGCCTTTCTAGTAGAATGTCCATTCATTATTTTGTCAGTAGGCCCATACTCATAAATAACTTTTTCATTCTGCATAACCATTATAGCCCTAGTACGTTTAGGTTTTATGGTAGGAGTTAATATGCTATTTATTTTTTCTGAAACAGGAATGCCATAAGTGAGTGCAGTTTCATAATTTGGTGTGGGATTACTAACTTGTGGAATCAAAAGATATATCACAAGTATTAAAATTATAGTGCATACACCTAGTATAATTCGTTTTATTTTTATGCTCATTATTTTTTCTTTACTTAATTGATATATTGATTTATACTCATTTTTCTACTTCTGTTATTAGCTTCTTTTACAGATTCTAACATATTATCTAGTGTAGTTCGGTTTAGAAGTTTTCCATTAATAATTACTGACTGAATTGTTTTAGTATTAGTGATATCATCTAAAGGATTCTTTTTTAGTATCACTAAATCTGCATTATAACCAACTTCAATTTTACCAATATTATATTGCATCCATTCGCCAGCATGTACTGTTGTAGACTGTAATACACGAGAATTCGTTAAACCAACTTTGTTAAGAGAATGTAATTCTTTATGCAATGAAAAACCAGGAATAGCACATGCTACATTAGCATCGGTCCCCGCTACAACTATTACATTATGCTTAATTAATGCTTTGGTCATGATATGATGAGCTTTTACATAGGTTTCCCAATATCCTTTAACCCTTTTTTGAAGTTCAGGGTCGTTTTTTGCATTCAAATTCTCGTAGTAATTATTTCCTGGTGTCCAACCTCTAGTAATACTCGACCCTTCAACAATACCTGGATTAGCATATTCTAAGGGAATTGTTTTGATAAAACTATCTAATTCTAATTTTTGTTTAGGAAAACTTTCCACTAACCATATTGTAGAAGATACTACGATATTTTTTTCTTTAATTTTAATAGCTATAGTGTCAGCTCTTTCCTTCAAAAACTGAAGATATTCTTCTGTTTTATTATAATAAACTACACCAAACTCATTCATGGTGTTTTTAACAATCTCTTCTACATGAGCAAGTTGAGACTGTCCAGAATTGTACAAGCCATCTAATCCTACTTCTGAACCTAAATGACCTATCGCCGGTATATTTTGTTTTACAGCTTCATCTACAATAGCCTCATATATTTCTGGATTTAAATTAGTAAGTTTAATTGCATCATAACCTTGTTCTTTAAATTTACGAACTGCTTTGCGCGCTTTTCTTTGACTTGTATAGGATTTTGGTGCTCCAAACCAACTTTTAATCTTTGATATCATACCTTTTTCACTACCAAGTTTTCTAGTTGCTACATAAAGGTTTGGACTCAATGTTCCACTTTTTGCCTCTTCCCTCCATTCTAAATGTGACTTGTCACCGAACATCTCTCCTACGGTAGTAACTCCGTTAGCTAGAAATAATAAAAGATCATTCTTACTTTTCTTTAAGTGTACATGTGTGTCAATAAGACCAGGTATTAAATATTGACCGGTCCCATCGATATTTGTATACTCATTAGTAACATTAGTTCGTTTATCTATTGAAACTATTTTACCTTCTTTGATTAATACTGTTAGACTATCCAACATTTTAGTACAATCTTTAGATAACACACTAATATTGGTAATTGCTAATGGAGAATTAATAGAATTAAAAATTGAGGTATTAACAAGCTCTGTTTTTGCTCCTTGGTGTTGATTGATTTTCGAATTAACTCGGATACAAGAACCAATACTAATTACTAATATAACTAGTACTGTTCCCAAAACCCATTTTTTGATTAATGTTTTTTTCATTTGTTTTGATGAATTTTAAATTGACTATTAAAACAACAAAACAACTGTAAAATGAGTAATGATGGGTCTCTCTGCTTCTAAAGAGACAAGAAAATGAGATTAATTTTGATTTATTTTAAACTCTGATGGAGATTGGCCTGTTTCTTTCTTAAATAACCTATAAAAGCTCGCTTTAGATTTAAATCCACATTCATAAGCTATTCCTTCTATTGTATAATCTTTATATAATGGTAATGCTATTAATTGTTTAAACTCTTTAATCCTATAACTATTCACAAAATTATAGAAGGAAATTTCTAAATATTGATTTAACAAAGCTGATAATTTCTTGTCTGTAATATGAATTCCGGATGCTAACTTACTAAGTGTTAAATCTTCATCTAAATAAGGTTTTTCTTTTTCCATAAATTCTACAAGCAATTTTTCGAAAGAAGAAAACTCAGATTCTAATTTTTCATTGATCATTTTCTTTCTATCCTTACTACCTATAGAACTATCTAATAAAAAATATGGCACCAATACTTTAGATTGCTTAACACCATAATACAATCCATAACAAACAGAAATGGAAGTTAATAACATAATCAAATTTTGAGTCCTCCATCTCAAATAGCCAAATAGGATTTGATATCCAACAAAAAACAGATCGATAAAAATAATAATAAATGGGGCTATTAAAAGGTATCGTACCCAAATAAAATTATTATGCTCGATATGAGAATAATTACACTTTAATGCTTTTTTAAACTTATCAAAAGTTCTAAAACTGATATAGATATATATTAAATAAATAATATCTAATAACGGTCGCTTGATAAAAAGATATTGTTGAATAACATCGATATAGTCTACAAAATATTCTCCCGAAACCATTGCTATCTTGTATGGGGCAGAAATTAGAATAACAAAAACAACAAAAGGAGTTAAATGAATAATTCCATTTTTTAACACCTTTTTATCATCTAAAAATAAGGATTGAATATATAAAAGTAACAAAGGTCCAAGTGCTAATTTTACTCCATACACAATTAAAAAACTGATGTCTAGTAATATCTCGATATTATGTATCGAAGCATACGATTCTAACAAAACGAAAACCAATAATGCAAAAAATACAATCAAAATTGATTTATGAAGTCCTTTATCCTTTGATTTATAAAAAATATAGATATAAATGCACGAAAAAAGCATTCCTATGATAAAAAGAAAATCGTAAACTAATTTCACTTATAAAGTTTAGGCCAAATATAAGTAGTAAATATTTTTAAACCCATATAATTTTATCATTAGGTTTATTCGAAATATTGTATTGTTAATTAAGAATTTTTCTTTCTATAAGACGATGGTGTTACACCTTCAAATTTTTTAAATGCACTATTAAATGAAGAGAGACTACTAAAACCTGTATCAAAAGCTATGGAGGAAATTGTGTATTTATCTCCGATATTTAATAGCTTTTTTTTAGCTTCCTGAATTCTGTAATGATTAATATAATCATTAAAGTTTTTATTAGAATATTGATTAATTGCAGATGATGTTTGCTGTACACTTTTTCCGAGCAACTTACTCAATTTCATCAATGAAAGATCTGGTTCTAAATATAATTTTGTGTTCATTAATTTTGATATTTCATCAAATAACGAATGATCATCACTTACATTAAAAGCATTACCGTTTAAATCTGTAGCCTTTAGTTGAAATGCCTTATAACTCAAGAAATAAATAATTATAGAATACACTACAGGTCCAATAATATAAGGAACTGATTCATCTAATATATTTAGCACATATGTTATCCAAATAATTATAAAACCGAATACTAAAAGGCGCAACCAATCAAATATAGCTTTATGAGATTTAGTTTTCTTAACTGATTGATATTGATTCTTTGCTTTTTTTATAATAATCCATCCTAAGAGAATATAAACCGCAAAATGCAGGTAGATCAATACTAAACCACTACCAAATATTAAAATAACAAAATCACTTGTTTCATACCATTGTTTAGTAACTAAGAGGCTAGCAAAAAACACTAAAAGGAATGGTATAATTTCTATAAAATAGTACTTAGGCAATTTAAAACTGGGAACAGTCATTCCCAAAATATACCATCTAAAAAAAGGGCCTATTAATAGCAAAAAAGCTAATCCTATAAATATAAAAATAGGCTCTAAATTATTACCAAAATTGAGCATTACAGATTTACCAATCCGGAAAGCCATAAATACTAAAATCAGTCCAAGTAATAAATTTGTAAGCGTTTTTTTCTTTTTAAAACCTATCAAATAAAAAGCAAACAATATTCCGTGCAAGAGTCCTGCGCTGCTAAGTATAATAAGTAAAATATCGGAAAAACTCAATGGACTTTTTTTTCAAATGTAGGGATATTTCACATTTCGATGAAGTATATCCTATATAGAAACTTTTTCTATATAGGATATATAATGACTAGCTATGCTTATTTGATTTCTTTTTTGCATATGAAGTAAGACTTGTTAAACTAATAAAACGACCAATTTTTCCTTGCATAGCTGCAATAATCCCATGTTTTGCTATTAATACTCTAGACATAGGTTGCTTATCTTTTGTATACATTTGATCAATAAGTACTCTAGCTTTTTCTGGACCTTGCTCGTGATACGTTTTTAAAACTTTTACGGCATTTTCTTCTCCAGTAACTTTTCTAAATTTGGGTGTATAACCCAATTCAGCAATCATTGATTCTGCTAGAACCCAAGTGGACCAAGGATTTTGACCCGTAATCAGATTTTTATCTTTACTTATGTTTTCTAGATACATCATTCCTTCATTAAAAACCCCTCCTTGATCGACGAGTTTATCTTGTAAAAGAAATGGGAATATTGTTTTTGCATCCGATATTAATAATAATTCTTCTGCATTAGTGAATCCACTTACTTTCTTATTCTCTAATAAATGTTTTCCGGTATTAAGCGTTACATTTACTAAAGCAGCTGGACCATGACATACGGCTCCAACTACTTTGTCGTTTTCATACAAATTTCTGACTATAGCTTGTATTGACTCATTATCTGGAAAATCAAACATAGCTCCTTTACCTCCTGCAAAAAATACCGCCTCATATAGATCAGGGTCAATTTTATCTACAGGAATTGTATGTTTAACTTTATGCTGAGCAACACTATCATTAAGAAAAGCGTAATCAAATTCTCCCATATCCTCCGCATCTATAACTACTGGAGGTTCCCCTCCTAAAGGACTTGCTATATCAACATCAAATCCATTCGCCTGAAAAACATAATATGCTCTAGATAATTCGGTTAATTCATAACCGGTACTTTTTTCAGTATTTCCCATCACATCCGTACTAGTAACGATTGCTAGAATCTTTCCACGTTTATCAATCTTATTTTTTGATATATATGGTAAATCAGATATCTGAGTTGATGTAATGTCTATCCTATTTTCTGATGACGGTATTAAACCCATAAACCACCACCCAAAAATGAATAGAGAAATAATAATACTCCCAAAGGAGATAAGAATCCATTTAAAAATTTTATACTTTTTGAACATGCTATTTGTTTTAAAATTATAGCACGAAATAATAGTAAATACTAAACAAAATATGTCGAAATTATAATTCCGTCAGAGTATATTATACTTTTAAATGGTATTTAATTAATCAATAAGCTCCGTAATTACTTACGGAGCTTATCTTACAAAACTAATTAATTACACAAAACTCTATAAGAGCATATTTAACACAAATTAACTAGACGTAACATTAAAATTGTAAACACTGTTTTGAAATTTAGTATTGTAGAAAATATCTTTAAAAATTACTATGTGATTTATCCTTTTCTTGGTCCTTTGTTTGGAGGAAAAGGTCTTCTAGGTCTTTTCTGTTCTTTAAATTCCCCCATTAAACATCTACTGATATAAGGAAAACTTTCGGTAACTAAATAAATATAATTCCCATTATGTATAATTCCATTACATTCATCTAAATCTCCATAACCTGCGACATATTCGAAATCTGATCCATAGGTACCATCATGATGACCACCAACAGCAATATCCATGCGAGTCATTGGATTTTCATAACTACAATCTTCTCCTTCTCTTGTTCCCTTTAAAAGTTTATAACTAGGCTTATATATTCCACTTTTAGAATAATATATTGGATATCCATCATGAGCAAATCCAATATGTACTAAATCTTTTCCAGTATCAAAATCAGTTATAATAGAAGTTGGAGTGCCATGATAATGATACGCTCCAGTAGGTTGTACATGCGCATGATTAAAATCCAAACCCAAATCAATTAGATCTTGCAAAGCTTCTACTCTGTAATTTTCTCCACTCGAACATTCTACCACTTCTGCAGTTCCTGGTTCAAATTTAACACCATTTAGAGCTACACCTGGTTCTCTTACCCAAACAGACTTACCTGTATAAATTGGATTAACAGGAAAACTATATGTTTTTTCTTGCGCTCTAATCTTATTTGGATTTCCAGAGTTAGGAAAATCACCTGTTTTATGGTTCGGAAGCGCATTAGTAATCATAATTCTTTTGTTCTTGGAAACAGTAACCTTGGTTTTTGTTCCATACTTTTCATTAATCAATGAATACGAATCAAAATAATCTATTGCATCTTGATGTATATGACTAAATCCATCGTGAGAATGACTTGTTTTTTTGAATTGCGTATCACTACAACTGATTATAACAATACTCATGGTAATTAAAAGCGAAGGGATTTTAAACTTTTTCATATCGTTTTTAGTCTTCTTTTATTGTTATTTGCAACTCTGATGATTATTTGGATGTTGTTTTAAACCAAAAATCTATAGTCGATACAGATTCTATTTTTCTGTCTTTAGATCTACCTTGATTTCCTCCTGGGCCATTACCGGATCTTCCTTGGGGAGCTCCTCCTCTAGATCTTCCCCCGCCTCTACCACCTCCTCCAACAGAAGCTTGTTGTGTAGGTCTAGCTCTTTCTGAATTATCTCGTGATCTCTCGACTGTTTTTACTCCAATAGAAAGTTTACTAAAATCAATATCTGATTTTACATTAATTTTATTTTTAGGAATTTTTAAATAATAAATAAAACTATTTCTTTCTTCATTAACTTTTAATTCAATCGCGATACCTTCATTATTAAGAAGTGTATTAAACTCCTTAGTTTTATCATAATATTGATATAGTGCTTTTTGTGGCATATTGTTTTTTAACCTATGCCCTATTTGACGTATTATACTATCATTATCAGGAAACCCTCTAGTTTCATCAGGCGCATCCTTATTTCTTCTTGGAGGCCTTTGATTATTAGCGATTGGATAGGTAATAGATACATTCTTTTTCTTTTTGCCTTTAGTATCAAAATATATATTTATTCCTTGACGTAGTATAGATGTTGCAACTTTAGAATCAATAGTTTCAATACTAAAGTATACATACGCTTTATCATTATATGTTTGATAAGTTTCGGTATTATTAATTACTGTCGTTGTGTCTATCACAATATCCGTATATAAAGAAATTGCGAATGATGATTTCATCGTAAGGATACAAATGAGTAACAAAATTTTCGTTTTCATAATTAGTTATTTGAAGGTGCTAGTGATTCTATTTTTGGATATATAGAGATTCTTATTAGTATGGTAAGTAATGCGATCCCAAGAACAATCAATAACCATATATTTTTTATTGATCGTTTATCTTTTATAAATGATTGTGTGTCTATTTTAAAAGAATCAGCAAAGGTATTTGTTACATTTTTAACTAATTCAAGATTCATTAACTCACCCTTAAAAGAAGAATGATTTATAACTGATGTATATGGATTAAACGGATTAAAAAAAGCTTGTACATATATACTCCCTATAAAAGTAATAATACTGATTGTTGTTATTAATGTGATTTGTTTCATAATCTGTTGATTTGAAATTACACATTAATGACTAAAAAAAACAAGAGAAGTTTAATCGGAAAATTGCATTTTCTATGAAGTGCTGTTCGTTTTCTGTGAAATGAAGATAATATTAGGTAATTACTTAACTAGATAAGTTACAAATATCAATGGTTAACACAATTTTTTATTGAATCAACTATCATTTTTAAAGATTCATAACCTTATTTTTTCTAAATAATACAATTGGGAATTTTCTAAGTTTTTGATATAGAAAAAGTAAATGTACTACCAGTTCCCTTAGAAGAAACAACAGAAATATCACCACCTAAATTCCTAATTATTTTCTTAACGGTAGCTAAGCCGATACCAGTACCAACATTACCATCTCTATCTTCTACTCCTACTACGGTAAAAAGATCAAATATTTTATCTAAAAAATCTTTTGGGATTCCATCACCATTATCCTTTACAGAAAATATATAAAAACTCTCTTCTTCCTTAAGTGCTATATCTATTACTATCTCAGATTTTGAATTATACTTGATTGCATTCGTAATTAAATTAATCAAAATCTGCATCAATGCCGTTTTATTTGCAAAAACTTGATTTACATCTGAAGAAAGATTAAAATCAATTTTATGTTCAGAATCTGTTATTTTCTTTAACTCTTCTATCAAAAGATCAATAGCAATCTCTTCTTCATTATTTTTTACGATATCATCACTTTTATAAAACTTAAGAATACCATCTATATAATCTCTAAGCGAATAAGAAGAAGTTCTTAGATATTCTAAATATTGAAGTGATTCTGCATTAAGGTTATCTTTATTATCATCCTCTAAAAGTTCGGTAAGCGAAATGATATTAGCCAAGGGAGATTTCAGGTCATGAGAAACTACACTTGCGAACTTTTTAAGATCTTCATTTCTTTTCTCCAATTTATCACGAAGTTGAGTTAGTTTTAGATTCTGATATCGCTGTTCAAATAAATTGACTACTTGCTTAGACATTGCTAGTAATGCATTTTTTTGTTCAAGGGTCAATTCTCGTGGTTTAACATCATAAACACACAAAGTCCCTAATTTAAAACCTTCAGAATCAATTAAAGGTGCACCAGCATAAAAAACAGCCTGATGCTCAGTTACAAGAGGATTTCCGTCAAAACGTTCGTCTTCTCTAGAATCTTTAATTATTGTAATAGGATCATCCGAATTGATAGCATGTCCACAAAATGAAATTTCGCGAGGTGATTCACTAAAAGGAATTCCATGATGAGACTTTAAAAAATTACGTTCTTTATCTAAAAGTGTTATTAACGAAATGGGAACATCGCAGATGTATGACATTATTGAAGTAATATTGTCATAGCTCTCTTCTGGTAAAGTATCTAATAAATCATACTTTTCTACAGCAGCTTGTCGAAATTTTTCATTTTTAGGTAATATAGGTGCTATCATTGGGGTAAATCTAAAAAATAATCTGATTCTAATTATTTACAAAACCAAATAAATTATCTGGTTTACTGGTACAAAAGTCGTAATATTTTTGTTTTTCTTACCATAGATCAATTATTAACCGCATATTTATTTTGAAATTTGTAAAATAATATTGAAAACAAGGTTTAATCAACATATATAACAATAAAAATCATGAGGAATTTTGAATTATACGTACCTACTAAAGTGATTTTTGGTAAAGGAGAGATTAAGAAATTAAGTAACGAAATACCAAAAGACAAAAAGATTTTATTATTGTACGGTGGAGGAAGTATTAAAAAAAATGGTGTTTATGATCAGGTAACTGCTGCTCTAAAAGAACATACAGTAATAGAATTTTCTGGAATTGAAGCTAATCCAGAATACACAACCTTATTAAAAGCTTTAGAAGTAATTAAAAATGAAGATATTGGGTATATGCTTGCTGTCGGTGGTGGTTCAGTTATAGATGGAACTAAATTTTTATCTTCTGCAGCTCTTTATGAAGGTGATAATCCATGGGATATATTAGCCAAAAGAATAAGAACTCTAAAAGGATTACCATTTGGAACTGTATTGACACTACCCGCTACCGGAAGTGAAATGAATAGTGGTGCCGTTGTTAGTAGATCAGAAACTAATGAAAAAATGGTGATGGGCGGACCTGGATTATTTCCTAAGTTTTCTATTTGTGACCCAACGGTAGTACACAGTATACCTAAAAGACAATTGGCTAATGGTATAGCAGACGCATATACACATGTTTTAGAACAATATATGACGTATCCTGCAGACGCACCTTTACAAGATCGTTTCTCAGAAGGAATTTTACAAACATTAATAGAAATAGCACCTTCTGTAATAAAAGATCCTAGTGACTACACCGCTGCATCTAATTTTATGTGGTGTTGTACAATGGCATTGAACGGTTATATTCAAAAAGGGGTTCCTACCGATTGGAGTGTTCATATGATAGCACATGAGCTTACAGCTTTTTACGGTATTGATCACGCAAGAACATTAGCTGTCATATTACCTAGTGCATACACTAAAAAATTCGAGCATAAAAAAGAAAAGTTAGCTCAATATGCTGAACGTATTTTTAACGTTACAGAAGGTAGTACGGAAGAAAGAGCTAGAGAAGCTATAAAAAGAACTGAAGGCTTTTATCAATCATTAGGAATAGATACCAGATTAAGAGATTATACTGATGATTACGAAGGTTTTTCTAAAAAAGTGGCAAAAAACCTTACAGATCATGGTATGACTGCTTTGGGAGAACATCAAGATATTACGCCAGAAGTTGCAGCCGAAATAGTGGAAATGGCATATTAAATACATATACATAGATAAACACAGTTAATTATTTTAAAAGATGTTAACTGTGTTTATTTAAAGTGTTACTTCAAGATTAATTTTGTTTTTCATTGAAATGATTTAATCTTATAATACTGTTCATAAAGCACAATATTGTTATAATAATCATTAAAAAAAACGGAGTCTTCGGAATATTATTGAAAAATGAACCAAACATACTGAAATTATGTTCTGGAAAATTGTGAAGAGATCCTATTGCAATAAATAGTAAAATTGAACAAGCAACAATAACAATTTTAAAAGACCAAAAAGAGGACTTTTTAGTATTTTGCTGAACATCAACTTTCTTCATTAATTTATTGATAAAATCATCCGAAGTTTCTACTGTACTTTTTTCTAATATTTTTTTTACATTTTCTTCTTTCATAATAAGTTATTTAAATCATCTCCTAATAACCTTTTTAGCTGGAAATGCATATTTTCTCTCCCTCTATATAAATCTACCTTAATTTTAGAGGTTTTAAATCCTGTAACCTTTTCAATTTCCTTTATTTTATATTCACATAAATAAAAGAGACGGAGTACTAATGCCTCATCCGGGCGCAATTGCTGTAATGCTAAATTTATAAATCTTTTTTGATCAGCTTCATCCATTGCATTTTTTTCTACCAATGGAATTATAAAACCACTCTCTAATTCATCAATATTTATACTATTCCTTCTCTTCTTTAATTCATTATAACTGGTATTAATCACTATACGATATAGCCAAGTAGAAAACGACGATTTGAACCGAAATGTGTGCAACTTATTATATACTTTTAAAAACACTTCTTGTAAAACATCTTCTGCAATAACTTGATTTTTAAGTATTGAAATAGCAAGTGATAGTGATACATCTTTATAGACATACACGAGTTGTCTAAAAGCTGATGCATCACCATCATTTATTCTACGAATTAGATCGTATTCTTGCTTGTATTGACTATTTCTCAAGTCTTTTTCTTATAAAATGAGCAACAATCAATCCAGTAGCTCCAAAAATTAAAATGGTACCCCAAATCAATAAATCCGCGGCATCTTCAGATAAATTAAATGTTGTAAATACCGAGGATACAAATAACCCAATACCTAAACCAAAAATGATACAGCCAATATCTAAATATTTCAATTTATTATTCTTTTGATCTATATATATTCCTTTTTCTATTAATGTCTTCTTTATTAAATACGTATATCTAGCAATTATGAATACAATCAATACAATAGCTATTATCATTGTTATGAATACAAATACTTCGTTTAAATCTTTCATTTATCTTATATTAAAAATGTTCTCCTAAAAATTTCTCTATTGTTTCCAGTAAAGGAAATAAATTATCTGAATTTGCAAAAATCACAAAACCATATTTTTGGTCAGGAATAAACATCGCATATGCCTGAAAATCATGATTGTTACCTGTATGCAAATGCATCAGTCCATTGGGAGTAGGTTTTTGAGCAAAACCAAGACCCCAACCAGTTTGACCGGTTTCTTTTAACAACTTATTATCAGGTTTAAAATGATTATGTTCCCGTAGCATTTGATCACGTGTAGTCATCTTAATATTTTTCGGGTTCATCATTTCGATTAAAAACAATGCATAATCTTCTGCATCTGAGTGCAAACTAAAACCAGGACCAACTTTTTTGTATTTATTAATTTCTGGATTTGTTTTTCCTTTTATATGGCCATTTGCAACATCTTCATTATAGATGTTGTTCCAAGTATATATACTTCTATCCATACCGATAGGATGCGCAGCTTCTTTTAAAAATAAAGAATCCAATTTGCTCCCCCATCCTATCCCTAACTTAGTACCAAAAGCTGCGCCCAAATGTTGATAAGCTTCTCCAGAATATGAAAAATCTGTACCCGGTTTGAATTTAATTTCAATTGGCTTTCCTTTTACCCAATTAGGAATACCAGAACCGTGGGATAAAATAATTCTTGGAGTTAAAATCTTATAATTCTCAAATGAGTCTTTATGAATAACTCCTTCAGGAAATATAGGTTCTAGATATGGATATATTGGTTCATCTAAATCCAACACTCCTTTTTCTACCATTTTCATTAAAAAATATGCAAAAAGAGGTTTTGAAAGAGAAGCACCTTCAAAGATGGTTCTTTTTGTAACCGGTTTCTTAGTTTTAAGATTTGCAAAACCAAATGTATTATGATATGCAATATCGTTACCATTTATTATTGCTATAGAAAGACCAGGTAAATTAATAGAATCCATAGCTTTTTTAATATGCTTATTTAATAAAGCAACATTAATCACTCTTCCATCCGGTACTCGAATTGTTTTATTACTATTTTGTCCATAAGACGTTGGTAAGGATATTAAATAAAAAATCAATATCCATAGTTTTACTGTTCGTTTTGATAAAATCATTTTGATTAATTTAAAATGTGATTATTTTTTTGATTGTGAATTCACATGTATTGGACAAAATGATTTTTAAAAAGGTTACAAATTTATTTTTAAACTAAAAATAATACAGAAAACGATAGTAGAATTAATTATGTTATTTGACCATTATTTTTATAGAATATTTGTATAAATTCTAATTCAACTAAGCTAATAAATGGTTATTACTCAGCCATAATATGGTCTTCCCTTTCATTTAAAAAAAACACAAAATAATTTTAAATTACTGTTGAAATTTAAGTTAAATTTAAATCAATTAACCATTTAAATTAACACAAATGAATTTAAAACTCAAGTTATTAACAGTCTTTCTTGTGGTCTCTTTTATGACCCAAGCCCAACAAACTGGAACGAAAGCATTTTACCATGGAAAAGTATCCTCAGTAGAGTACGTATCGTCAATCGCATCAAGGCCTAATGATCTTATTGCACCTGATAATTCTGTTAGGGAAGCTAAGGATAAAAGATCTTTAGGAAATCAAATTACCTCGGGTAAAGACCCACAAACTGAAAACGATTATTTCTTTAGAAACAAAAACAAAATGGAGCAAAGCGTTCAACGTGCTCCTGCTAGTCTTGTTTTTGATACGTATTCATCGAATTCTCAACCAACTGACCCTTCTATTGCTGTAGGTCCAAATCATGTTTTCGTTGTTTACAACACTGGTTTTATGATTTATGATAAATCTGGTAATCAGTTAGTAGGACAAACATCTCCTAATCCTGCAATTTTTCCGTCAGGTGGTTGTTGTGACCTTACTGCTTCTTACGACAATGCAGCGGACAGATGGGTTCTTTCATTTTTAGGATCTGGTGCTCAAGTAGCAGTTTCTGATGGTCCAAATCCTGTAACATCTGGATGGTTTGTATATAACATATCAGGAATACAAGACTATCAAAAATTATCTGTTTGGAGTGATGGGTATTATATTACCGAAAATACAGGTGGAACTAATAAATTATGGGCATTAGAAAGAGATGCTATGTTAGCAGGAGATCCTAATGCACAAATTTTAGGTTTTAATCTTCCTGGCATTGTGACTAGTGGTTTTTTTAGCCCTCAAGCTCTAAATGTTACCAATGGCAATTTACCGGCTCCTGGAGGTGCCACAATTCTATATTTACAGGATAATGCTTGGAACGGTGTATCGGTAGATCATATAAAAGTATGGACCGCTGACGTAGATTGGAATAATCCAAATAATTCTACAGTATCTAACCCGCAAGAAATTGTTACAACGCCTTTTATTAGTGTTTTTGATGGAGGAAGCTTTGTTAATTTATCACAACCAGGAGGAGGTACTTCTATAGATGCTTTACAAGCAACAATAATGAATCAAGCACAATTTAGAAAATTTGCAACTCATAACTCTGCAGTATTCAATTTTGTGGTAGATGCAGATGCTAGTTCTGGAGAATTGGCAGCAATCCGTTGGTACGAATTTAGACAAAGTGGTGATAATCAACCTTGGTCGTTATATCAAGAGGGAACTTATACAGCACCTGATGGAAGACATGCTTGGCATGCTAGTTTAGCAATGGATGGTCAAGGAAATATTGGAATGGGATATACTTCTATGTCTGGTCCTACTACTCCATCGACTGTAAGAGTAAGTTCTTATTTCACAGGTAGATTAAGTTCTGATCCTTTAGGAACTATGACTACAGCAGAAGAACTTATTGCTAATGGATCAGGTAATATTCCTGGAACACGTTATGGTGATTATAGTAAAATTGATGTAGATCCATCAGACGATTCTTCATTTTGGTTTATTAATGAATATGTAAATGGTAGCAGAACTGGTGTAGTAGGAAAATTTCAGATTGAAGCTGGAGTTCCAGATACGCAAGCTCCTACAGACCCTACAAATGTAGTTGCTAGTAATATTACAGCTGGTAGTGCTATTCTTAACTGGACAGCTTCTACTGATAATGTAGGTGTAGCCAGATATACTATTTCGATTGATGGTACTGTAGTAGGAACTTCTACTACAACAGACTTTAATGTTACGGGTCTCTCACCATTAACTTCATACACCGCCTCTGTAACTGCAGAAGATGCTGCTGGTAATGTCTCTGGAAATGGAACTACTACGTTTACCACTATCGATGGTAGTACTACAGTTTATTGTGATTCTGCTAGTACTAACGTAAATGATGAATTTATCAGTAATGTGCAATTGAATACAATTAATAATACTTCTGGAGCTCAATTTTATTCAGATTTTAGTGGTATTTCTACTGATTTAAATGAAGGTCAAGCCTATACTGTTTCTGTAACACCTACTTGGACTGGAACTGTATATGCTGAAGGATATTCAGTTTGGATAGATTATAATAACAATGGAGATTTTGATGATGCAGGAGAACTTGTTTGGTCCAAATCCCCATCTACAGATAGTAGTAATAGTGGATCTTTTACTGTACCTAGTGGAACTTCTGAGACTTCTGTAAGAATGAGAGTTTCTATGAAATATAATGCGATTCCAACTTCTTGTGAGACCTTTACTTATGGAGAAGTAGAAGATTATACAATTAACCTTAGCACCGATGGAGGCGGTGGTGGTACAATACCACCAACTGGCTATTGTGATTCTAATGGACAAATAACCAGTGATGAATATATTTCTAACGTACAAATGGGAAGTATAAATAATACAACCACAGCTGAGGCCGGTGGATATGGGGATTACACAGCTATAACAACAAATTTGAGTAATACTAACACTATCACTATTACACCAACTTGGACCGGAACAATTTACAATGAAGGGTATGCTGTTTGGATAGATTATAACAGAGATGGTGATTTTGATGATTCGAATGAATTAGCGTGGTCAAAAAGCCCTTCTACAGATGCTGTTAATACTGGTAGTTTTACTGTACCATCTGGAGCATCTGCTGGAGCAACCCGTATGCGAGTATCTATGAAGTATAATGGTATACCTTCAACTTGTGAATCATTTAGATATGGAGAGGTTGAAGATTACGTAGTAGTTATAGGAGCTTCTAGCCGTGATGAATTAGTGTCTTTTACAAGAATAGCAGATAAGAGTATCCAGCTTTATCCTATTCCTGCAACTTCGACATTGAACATTGAGATCAATGAAGGGAAGTATGATGAGATCATTATGATTTCTTCTAATGGTTCTATTGTAAAGAAAATAAATCCAGAAAAATCTTCTTTTGGAATTGATATTTCTCAATTCGCAGATGGACTATATTTTGTAAGATTTACTAATTCTAATGGATTAGCTATTACAAAAAGATTCCTCGTAAAAAAGTAACAAAACATATTTATTAGCCAATAAGTATTAAAAAAGGCTGTCGTCATTATGATCGATAGCCTTTTTGTTATTTAAATAAAATTTATCTCCATTGAAGAAGAGATAAACCTATTCCAAAAGTTGTTTGATTATGATTATAATCTATTAAACTTTCGCCATATCCATGAAAAATTTGCGCGTGAACTTGTAGTTGATCTAGAACTTTAATAGCGTAATCAAATCGGATGCTCCCTCTATTTTTATTCCCACCACGCAAAGAATGTTTTGCTAAAACACTAATATCGTGTCTACCTTTTGAAAAAACTGTTAGAAATTCGGTTCTACCGATATAATCCTCTATTCCAGGATTATCATCTTCCACCCTATCTTCTGGTAATCTCCACCAAGGCCTTAGAACGAAACTCCATGAAGGTGTTTCCCAACCGAACTGCAATACAATTCTATTCCAGCTCCTAGATAAAGGATTTGATCTTCCATTACTTTGATGATTAATTCCTATTCCAGCAAATACACCATGTAAACCAAGAATTTCATACGTTGTAGGGAATACTAACATTACTTCAGGCTCGTAATTGGTTTCTCTAAATGGCCTAGAAATATTTGCACTATATAATTGCCATCTAGAAGATTGTGTATATCCTACCCAAACATCACCTCCTACTCGTTTACCAAATAGATTCCTTACGGCTCTGGTTTTAAAACTTAATTGAAACTTTAACTCTGTATCAGAAAAATCAGATGATTCTACTACTGAATTAAGTGGATTATCACTGGTCGGAAAATTATTAATATCAGTCGTATAATTAGCAACTAAAAAATAAACTGGTTTATAAGGCTCTATTTTAAAACGTTTAATACTATCCCCTTTAATTTGCCATCTCTTAGATAAACTTCCTTCATAAGCTTTTGTAACTACTTGACCATAATTAAAAGAAAACATAAGAACTGATATTATTATAGTAATTATTACTTTCCTAAAGTTCTTATTCATTAATTCTACCACTTTTTTCAAATTTATAAAAAAGCCAGTAAGTATTAAGATACCTACTGGCTTTAGATCAATATTTTTATAAATATCTATTTCTCTATTCCTTCTAAATCAAGCATAAAAGCGTACTCCAATGCCACACTTTTATATCTTTCGAAACGTCCCGAAGCACCACCATGTCCAGTTTCCATATCACAATCCATAATTAATAGATTATCATCTGTTTTAAGCTCTCTAAGCTTGGCTATCCATTTCGCTGGTTCCCAATATTGTACCTGACTATCCCAGTATCCAGTTGTTATTAATATATTCGGATAATCTTTCGCTTCTACATTATCATAAGGCGAATATGATTTCATATAATCATAATATTCCTTATTCTTAGGATTCCCCCATTCATCAAATTCAAATGTTGTTAGAGGTATCGTTTCATCCATCATAGTAGATACTACATCTACAAACGGTACTGCTGCAACGACACCATTCCAAAGCTCTGGTTTCATATTTAAAACAGCTCCCATAAGTAGACCTCCTGCACTACCTCCTAAGGCATACATATGATCAGGGCTTGTATATCCTTCTTTTACTAAATAATCTCCAACATCTATAAAATCAGTAAATGTATTTTTCTTTTTAAGAAGTTTTCCATCTTCATACCAATATCTACCCATTTCCTGACCTCCTCTAATATGAGCCATGGCAAAAACAAAACCACGGTCTAACAAACTTAATCTAGTAGAACTAAATCTTGGTTCTGTACTACTTCCATAAGAACCATATGAATATAATAAAAGTGGTGTACTAGCATTTTTTTGTATTCCTTTTTTATATACAAGAGATATAGGAACTTTTACACCATCTCTAGCTATTGCATATAAACGTTCCGATACATAATTATCCTTAGAAAAATTAGAATCTAATACTTCTTGTTCTTTTAAAACAGTTTGCTCCTTGGTATCCATGTTATAATCAATAACGCTATTAGGAGTTGTTAAAGATGTATAACTATAACGTACAATATTTGTGTCAAAATCCATATTAACACTAGTTCTGGAAAAATATGCTGGATCATTAAAAGAAATATAATGATCATCATTACCATCCCATTTTCTTACTCTGATAGTACTAAGACCATTTTTTCTTTCACTTAGCACTAAATGATTTTTAAAAGCAGTAAAACCTTGTAACAAAACATCATCTCTATGTGGTATCACATCCACCCAATTTTCTTTTGTTGTAGCGTTTACTGGTGTTTTTACTAATTTGAAATTTTTAGCATTCAGATTAGTATTTATATAAAAATGATCCCCAAAATGAGCCACATCGTACTCAAGATCTCTTTCTCTTGGTTGAATTACCTTCCAAGTACCATTAGGAGTATCTGCATCTAAATATCTGTATTCTGTAGACAACGTTTGATAGCTCCCACTAATAATATATTTATCCGATCTAGATTTATAAACAAATGTACTGAAGGTGTCATCTTCTTCATTAAAGATTAATACATCTTGAGACTGATCTGTACCCAATACATGTTTATAAATTTTGTTTGCTCTTAGTGTAATGGAATCTTTAGAAGTATAAAAGACTGTTTTATTATCATTAGCCCAAGCTACACTTCCTGTAGTATTTACTAATTTATCAGAAAGCGTTTCGTTAGTTACCAAGTCTTTAAAATAGATAGTATATCTCCTTCTAGAAACGGTGTCAACACCATAAGAAAGCATTTTGTTGTTAGAGCTAACTGACATTCCTCCTAAAGCAAAATAAGCTAACCCCTCTGCCATCTCTGGACCATTAAGCATAATTTCTTCTACTGCCTCATCGTCTAATTTCTTACGACAATACAATGCATAATCCATCCCTTTTTCAAATCTTGTATAGTACGAATATCCATTATCATTATATGGTACTGATGAATCATCTTTTTTAATTCGTCCAACGATCTCATCGAATAATGTTTTCTGTAGACTATCTGTATGCTTCATAGCAGCATCCTTATAATCATTCTCTGCATTTAAATAATCCAAAACATCTTGTGTCTGGGCATCTGGAGTGTCCGCATTCTTCTGGTCATCACTTAAACGCATCCAGAAATAATTATCTACGCGGGTATCACCATGCGCTTTTAATTCTTCAGCTACTTTTTTAGCTACCGGAGCATCTAATGATTGATGTGGTTTTTGTTTTACCTCTGTTTTTTCTTCTCCCGTTTTTTTACAGCCTATAAAAAGTACTGAAACGATAAGAAATAGATTGATGATGTTTGTTTTCATTATAATAGTTTGATTAAAATTGTAAAATGAGTGTTTTAATTTATATGTATAATTTTTAATATTTGGATTTAAAAATACTAGTATTCTGCCACAATTAGCAATTAATTTAATTTTAAATTGAATAAGTCTTATTCCTCACCAATATTTTACCACAAATATTAAACGAATTCTATATTATTCTCTACGTATTCTAAAGACTAAATAATGTTTTGAAATCATATGTTAATTTTAAAGTTAAAATTGGTTAACCAATTAAATATTTAAAACGAATTCACCCTTTTACACCATACCAACCCAACCCAAATTACTTCTATTAATAAGAACCATACCGGTAGTTTGTGAGAAAGAAAGAAGCAAAGCAACTAACTAATACTGAAACAATAACTATACACCATCAAAATGAAAATTTCAAATTATAGCATCTCAATAATACTTGTGATATTCTTACTACTTACAAATACCTCTAAGGCACAAATTCTTGTTTCTCATGATTTTAATAATGGTAATCTTGGTCCATTTAATGTATGTACAACTCAAAACCCTAATTATTCTAAAGTGGTTAATGGACGTCTAAAAACTTGGTGGACATCAGAAGGTTATAATGGAACCAGAATGGACAAAGGAGCCGAAGCTTGCGGAGATCAATGGACAACATACAAAGAAGGATGGTATGGAATGAATTTGGAGTTAGGCTCGGACTATCCTAAAAACAAAAAAGCAGGTATTGCACAAATTTTTGGATTTATCCCTGGCTTTTGGTCTTGGGAATCAATGTTACAGGTCGAAAATGGAGACTTAACAATTATTCATAGGTCTAATGGTGGTAGTAGTAGCAATGTTGAAGAAGTAGTATATTCTAATTTTCCTTACGAAACAGAGGTTCCGATTGTGATTCATTTTATTTTATCTAATCAAAACAAAGGTGAATTTGAGATTTGGGTAAATGGAGTTAGTGAATACAGGAAAACAAATATAAATTTTGGATTCGGAAATTTTGATAGTAATGATAAGAAAATAGGTAATGCTGATGAAGATTTTGGATCCGAAAGTGCTGGTTCATTAACGGTTTTAAAAATGGGACAATATAATTTCCAAGATTCTGAATATGAGACTAATGAAACAAGAACTGTATATTATGATAATGTTTCTTGGTATAATGGTCCTAACGGATATGATATTGTAAATCCTAGCGAAGCTACAGTAGAAATTTGTGAAAGTCATGATGCATTTTCAAAGATTGAAGCAGAAGATTTTTGTGAACAATCTGGTATACAAACTGGAACTACTAATTCTTTTGTAGGATGGGTAAATAATGGTGACTGGGTGCAATATAAAAATATTGATTTTGGTTCTGGTGCAAATTCAATAGAAATGTCTGTATCAAGTGGAACATCTGGAGGGATAATTGAAATAAGACAAGGAAGTATTTCCGGAGCTTTATTAGGAACAGTAGAAGTTACCAATACTGGATCTTTTACATCATGGGAAACTCTAACAGTAAATATATCTGAAGTAAGTGAAAAGCAAGATGTTTATTTTATCTTTAAGGGTGGAAGTGGATATTTATTAGATGTCGATTGGTTTCAGTTTTCGGAAGATACAACAACTAACCTTTGTAATTCACCATTAATAGATGTAACACCTCCTTCTAACCTTACTTCCGGTATTAGTTATGCATATTATGAAGGTAATTGGAATTCACTTCCTGATTTTAATTCACTATCACCAATATCTACTGGAATAGGATCTGCAATTGATCTTAGTAATACGCAAAGTCAAGATAATTTCGGATTGACATTCGATGGCTATATAAATGTCCCAAGTAATGGTAGTTATACATTTTATACAACATCCGACGATGGTTCTACTCTTTGGATTGACGGAATTAAAATAGTAGATAATGATGGATTACACGGTGCACGTGAAGAATTCGGAACAGTTTGTTTAGAAGCTGGGTATCACGAGATAGAAGTTCAATTTTTTGAAAGAACTGGTGGAAATGTATTGTCTGTGGCATATGAAGGTCCAGGTATTTCTAAGCAAAATGTACCTACTTATTATGGAGCTACTAATAATACAATTACCATTCAAGAAGATGAAACTGGATTCTGCTTTGCTGATGGTACTGTTGATAACAATCACACAGGACATACGGGAACAGGATTTATTAATACCGATAATGTGTATGGTAATGGTATTGATTGGAAAATAAATGGATCAACTGGGTCATATACTATTATATGGAAATATGCTAGTACAAGTAACAGATTAGCAAAATTAGTCGTTGATGGGTCTACTGTAGCGAGTAATATCAATTTTAATGCTACAGGAAGTTGGACTACTTGGGAAACAGAATCTATAACAGTAAATCTTTCTGATGGTATAAAAGACATACGCCTAGAAGCTACTAATAATTCAGGACTTGGTAATATAGATTATATACAAATAATAGGACCAAATGTCTCAGCATTGTCTTGCGCAACTATTGGTGAAGATTGTTCAGATTTCTTTGGAGGACTTTCAATTACACAAACTAATCCTGGTTGTAGTAACAATAATGGCCAAATTATTGTCAATTTTGAAGATTCAGATGTGTATACACAAATTCAATTAAGTATTGATGGAGGAAACTCCTACCCTATTACTGTTAATGACAATACTGGCTCTTATAGTTTTACAGGTTTGAGCAATGCAGAATATCAAGTAGCTGCTAGATATGCAGGTGGAGATTGTGAATACAATGTGGCGCATCTAATTCTAATTCAGGATTGTGGAGATATTCCTTTAAATCCTGGAGGAGTTTCTTGGCATGACAGTTATGAAGCTAACGGATTTTGTTGGTGTAGCACTAATTTTGATCACAATTTAGGAAGTAAAAAAGTAATTGTTAATGGAACACAGTACAGTGTAGTTGATATTTGTGATGAATTAGAAAAGCATCCATTATTTAGATCAAGAAATAATGGAGACAATATCTATAATGATGTTCAATGTGGAAATGGACCTATTAATGATTCGAATGACGAACCATTATGTCCTGGTAGAGTTGATATGGGTGTTGAAGGATGTTTAGTAAGAGGTGTACATTGGGATATGGAATGGCTAGCAAGTAGAGATCGTTTTAAAACAGATAACAAATTCCCTGAAGATGTAGCAAAAGAAGCACCAACAGTATACCCTAATCCTTTAAAAGAAAGTAGTTTACTAAACATAACTGTTTCTGGTTTAGGTTTATCTCGAGTAGAAGTTTATAATTTAGCCGGTTTACGGATACACTCAGAGAATATTAATGGAAAATCAGCAGCTTTAGATTTACAACACTTGAATACTGGTGTTTATATCATAAAAATTCTTGATAATAAACAATCATACTTCAATAAAATAAGTGTTCAAAAATAAGTGTTTTAAAACTTAAGATGAATTAGATAAAGATTATATTCTTACATATAAAATCTCTAAAATAAGTAAGCCTTTCAAAAATGAAAGGCTTGCTTATTTAATCATTAGACATTACCTTAACAAATAAATTATTCTACTTTTTCAAATAAATCAGTAATAATATACTGCAAATCTTCTGCTGTAACCTTCCTAAAATATGAGAGTAAATCTTTTGTAGTTGCATATCTGCCAGACACCGTTTTAAGCATCCCATTCTGACTGTGCCAATCTTTTATAAAATCCTCTAATGCTTTGTTAACAGCATTTTCACCTATTTCTTGTTGCAATGTATACATAGCTACGGCTCCTTTGTTATAATAGACATAATCTTCATTCTCTACTAATGCCAGCGGAGGTTCTTGCACATTGGATTTTTTTCGTTTTTTGTTATATGTCTCTTTTTGAAATTCTAAAAACTGTTGCACCTTTTCTTCTGAATAATTATTTTTTAAAACCATAAGAGCTGCATATTGAGACAAAGTTTCTAAAATCATATGACGCCCTTGTACGTTTGCTGCTTCTACTTGCATACCAAACCATTGATGTGCAACCTCATGTGCTGTAACATAAAAGGCCATATCCACATCTTGTTCATCATCAATATCTAATACAAATCCTATAGCTTCAGAAAAAGGAATAGTATTAGGAAAAGACTGAGCAAATACTTCGTATCTAGGAAATTCCATAATACGTAATTGTTCATATTGATAGGGACTGAAATTAGTACTATAATAGTTTAAAGAAGCTTTCATCGAAGCCATCATTCTATCTAAATTATATATATGATTATTGTGATAATATATTTCTAACGATACAGGTTTAGTAAAATCAGTGATAGACGACTCCCAAACATCTTTTCTTGTTTCATATTCTGCAGAAACAATAGAATAGAAATTTATTATCGGAGAATTCGTTTTATAATGAAAATAATTTCGACTATTCTCTTCCCATTGGTTTATTAAAGTACCAGAAGTAATTGCAGTTTGCTTATTATTTGTACCAATAACAGCTTCAAAATTAATTCCATCAGAATCGCCACCAGAAACTGCATTAACCAATTCACGTTCATCCTCTCTCCTAGCCTTATTTTGTCTAGTACCAAGTTTATATTCCTCCCGCTTATCCTCATCACGAACTTCATATTTTTTATTATAACCTATTGTTGGGAACTCCTGATTATTCAAAAAAGTACCATTATTTACTATTTGCGTACTGGAATTATCATCTTCGAATCCTATGGGGTTATAAGATTGTCTAAAATTCATTTTAATGGAATCACCCGGTTGTAATGTTTCGGATAATGAATAAATGGAATAATCAAATTGACTGTATTTAGTATTTAAAGAGACATTATTCCCTATGAAAATGATAGAATCCAATTGTACGTGTGATGCTATTTTTTTTTGAATATGAATATCACGTATTGGTTGATCCAATGTATTCTTTAAAATAAAATATCCATGAACTTCATAAGACCTATTTTCAGGAAACAATTCAACGTTTAAATGCACTTTGGTAATCTTGGGTTGCGGTATGTACTCATATTGTTTTAGTGCCTTTTCATAATTAACACGAAATGTTATTTCTTCTGAATTTGTCCAATAATCATTGAGTATGTTAATATTATAAAATATATAAGTTCCTATACCTATGAATACAAAACTGGCAGAAATAACAAACCGCTTTATTGGTTTAGAAAAACGATATCTAATAGTTTTAAAACGTTTAACTAACCCTGTTTCTGATCCTCTGACAGAGAGAGTGGCACTAATGATTAATAACAAACTACCAAATACCAACCAATAGCTTTTAATCCAGAGATATGGTTTTAGAAAATGTCCATAACCATTCATGCTCGAATATGTCCCCAAAGTTTTACCTCCAAACTTGTACAAGCTATGTTGAAACCCAAAATATTCAGAACTTATATTGATAATAAAAAACAATAATGTAAGTAAAATTCCAATAAATTTATTATTACTTATAACTTGAAACAAAAATGCAATGACGGTATAAAGCATCAAGAATGGTAATATTTCTAAAAAGAATCCAAAGAAATAAACCTTAAATTCAAAATTATAATACCCCTTAGCAACCTGAAACAATATCCCTGTTACAATTAAGCTTAACATCAATACGATATAAATACTAACAAGAGCAACGAATTTACTAATCAATGGAATGGTATCAGAAATGGGGGTAGCATCAAATATTAAGTGTAGTTTAGCATTTCTTTCTTTCCAAATAAGCTCTCCAGAATAAAAAAGAAGAAGAATTATAAAAAAATAAAGAGACATTTCCTGTAACTCTTCTACAATAAAATATGTCGCAGGATAGCTATCCACTCCGTAAACAGTTCCTAAACTCACAGAATTGATCAAAATAATGATCATTCCACAGATAACGATTGCCCAAAATGAAGTTTCTTTTAATAAGGAAATAATATAAAATTTAGAAAGTGCTATTAATTGAAGACAATATGTTTTGATTGTATATTGTACGCTTATATTGGGAATAGAATACCCAACTACTGATAATCCTTCTTCAATATTTGATTTTTTAATCTTATTTTTTTTAGAAGTTTTTGAACTAATAGTAAAGGAAAATTTACGATAACCTATCACTAAAATAATGCCCCCTAACACCATCCAAAATAACTTATTATGAAGCATCACACCATTAAATAATATTTCTAACGAATTACGTTCCGTAACAGACCAGTTTTTAGAAATCTTGGTTAATGTAGTTAGTGAAAATGGATCTAAAAGTGCTTGCAGGTATTCATTCTTAATGGCTTTTGTAAGTAAAAAAACTACAAATAAAAAGATCCCTTGGGTATAGACAACTAATAATTTTCTACTTAACATTCCGGTAACAAAAAACAAGGAAGCACCAAAAAATAATATTGGAAGTACTATAACTACAAACGATTGCACATAATTTATTAGCATAAAAGGTAATAAATCTTGATGCCAAGGCATGAATTCACCGACAATCATACCACACAATACCCCACTAAAAATGAATAATAATACTGTAAATGATCCTAAAAATCGCCCAATGATATAATCACTTTTTTTAATAGGATTAATAAAAAGTAACGATTCTATATTATATTGAAAATCACGAAGTACAGGAACTCCCATAATCATTGATGCCATAACCATAAAAATGCCTGTAATGGCTCCCATAGTTTTGCCAATTACCAACGGAGCATTTTTTTTTACCAATCCCATCTCTACTCCTTGAAAAACAAAATCTACACCAACAATGGAAAACAAAAAAAGGAATACAAAAAACACATACGTTTCTGGACGTTTTGCTCTATATTTAAGTTCAAATTTGAATACTTCGTACCACATAACTTTTGAATTAATTATTAATTTGTGAAAAATAAACGTCCTCTAAACTTGCATTTATAGAAGCAAAACCATCTTTGGGATCCTCATTACTAAGAACATGAATAACAGGTTTCCCCAAAAACAGTTTTTCATTGATAACCTTATATTTCTTTTTGTGGATATCTAATTCATTTTTAGCTATTGTTTTTTGATATACTTTACCTTCAATTTTTTGAATAAGCTCTAAGGGTTTTCCTTGTAGTACTACTTGACCTTGATTAATGATTGCCATATTAGTACATAACTCCTTTATATCATCCACTATATGCGTTGATAAAATAACAATTGTATTTTCGCCTATTTCACTTAATAGATTATAAAATCTGTTACGCTCCGCAGGATCTAATCCTGCAGTTGGTTCATCTACTATAAGTAGCTTTGGGTTATTCAATAAAGCCTGAGCAATCCCAAAACGTTGTTTCATTCCACCGGAATATCCTCCTAAGTTTTGATTTCTTACATCATATAGATTTGTTTTATGTAATAAATTATTTACAACTTCTTTTCGTTCTTTTTTATTAGTTATACCCTTTAAAACTGCTAAATGATTGAGTAATGTGTTTGCAGATATTTTTGGATAAACACCAAATTGTTGTGGTAAATAACCAAGAGTTTTTCTAAGTTCATTTTTCTCTTTCAAAACATTGATGTTATCGAATTGAATTGAACCTGTATCAGCTTCTTGCAGTGTTGAGATAGTCCTCATTAAAGTGGATTTCCCTGCCCCATTGGGCCCTAATAATCCAAACATCCCTTTAGGAATATGTAGTGTAACATTCTGTAATGCTTTTACACCATTTGTATAGGTTTTTGATAAGTTATCTATGATTAGTTCCATACTGTTCGTTTTTTAAATGATTCTATATTTCCAACAAACCTATGATCAAGTAACAAAAGAGGTAAATAATAGTTACTAACGAATTCAAAATAGGGATACAAACACGAACTAGAAATAGCAAGTAAATTCATCCCTAGTTTGATCAGGTTTATATAGCGTTAAATAGTGTTCATCAACTTCTTTGGTGGATATACTTTATTTAATTAATATTGAATATGAGACCTAGAATTCTAAAAATTATTTTTTGGCTATTTGCTATATGTACTCCTTTTGTTTTAATGGTTTTAGTGGCCACGGAAGAAGAATTAATTGCTACTCTTTTATCATTCTTTTACTTCGGGATTCTATTTGTTGTCGGAATTCGTTGGGTATCCAGACAATTAAAGACAATCATTAAACTAAAAAACGAAAAATCTAAAACTGAATTATTACATCTAAAAAGTCAAGTGAACCCTCATTTCTTTTTTAATACTCTTAATAACTTATATGGTTTAGTAGAAGAAGATTCTAAAAAAGCTCAAGAACTAATACTAAAACTATCTGATATGATGCGGTATAGTATTTATGAAGGACAACGAGATTTTGTAACGGTTAAAGAAGAAATAGAATATCTTAAAAATTATATTGAGCTTCATAAAATGCGTTATCATAAGAAGACAGAAGTCAATTTTAACCTACATATTCAATATGAAGAATCTAAGGTTATGCCATTACTGTTTATCATACTCCTAGAAAATGCATTTAAACATGGAGTAGAGAATTTAAGAGATGGAGCTTATATTCATATAAATATGACATCTGGCATCGATGAAATTCATTTTGCGATAGAAAATAACTTTGATGCATCCGAGGTTACCAAAGAACCTGGCATTGGTCTTAATAACTTGAAAAGAAGACTAGAATTAGTGTATCCAAAAAAACATTCTTTATCTTTTGCAATAACAGAAGATGTGTATAAAGTACAACTAACCCTTAAGCAATTATGATTAAGTATTTAATTATAGACGATGAACATGTAGCACATGGTATTATAAAACGTTACTGTGATTTATTACCAAACATGAAATTACTTAAACATTGTTATGATGCACTAGAAGCTTTTGAATATATGAATACTAATGAAGTGGATTTGATTTTCCTTGATCTTAATATGCCCAAATTAAAAGGATTCGATTTTTTAAAAACACTTTCTAATCCTCCTAAAGTTATTGTTACCACAGCTTATAGCGAATTTGCTTTAGAAGGATATGAATTGAATATTCTGGATTACTTATTAAAACCTTTTAGTTTCGAACGTTTTCTAAAAGCAGTAAATAAGGCTACAGCATCAGAATCAAAATCTATTTCCCCTAATCATCTCCGTACAGAAGCTCCTGAAAAAAGTATTTTTCTAAAAAGTAATAAAAAGTACATACAAGTTTTAATTGAGGATATTAAATACTTGGAATCTGCTGGGAATTATGCTAAGGTTGTTACCACTCAAGAAACCATAACTGTAAGAGAAAAAATAACTGATCTATTAGCTACAATAGCCAGTGATGATTTTTTACAAGTTCATAAATCATTTGCAGTAGCCAAAAAACATATAAAAAGTATCGAAGGAAATAGAATTTTAATTGCGGATCAAGTAATACCTATTGGCACTATGTATAAAATGAACATCACCCAATTATTTAAATAAAACTTAGGTATATATCTAATTGATATCGCTAAATACCATCTATTCTATTTAGAATTAACTTTCTATAAGATTTACTTATAGGTAATTTACTATCATTTTGTAATACTATTTGATTTCCATCAATTAACTTAAGTTTATTAAAATTGACAACATATGACTTATGAATTCTAACGAAGTTATCAGATAATTTTTCTAAAAAATCGGATAATGTTAGAGGTGTTAGAATCATTTGATTTGTATATATTTTGATATAGTTACCATAAGCTTCTATATAGTTAATAGTTTCTAAGTCTAATTTAATAATCTTCTTATCACTCTTAACATATACAGATTTTGCACTTTTTTCTTTTTCTACAACAACAGTATCCTGAATAGGACTTGTTTGCTGTTGCACTTTTAAAACAGCTTGTAAAAATCGTTCCAAACTAAAAGGTTTTAGTAAATAATCTGTTACCGATAATTCAAAACCTTCTACTGCATACTCAGGATATGCTGTAGTAATAATCACATGAGGTTTGTGACGAATTGTTTTTAATAAACTAATACCAGATAATTTTGGCATATTGATATCTAGAAACAATAAGTCGACCGTATTATCCTGTAAAAACTCCATTACTTCAAACGCATTTTTACAGGTATTTACTACCTCTAAATATGGTATTTCTTTAATGTAACTCTCTATAATTTGTCGAGCTATTGGTTCATCATCTGCTATTAAACACTGTAGTACTTTCATTTAAAAATTAAGACTTAATGCCACTTGATAAAAATCTTTTTCTTGTGTAATTTGTAACTTGTTTTTGTCTGTGTACATCAAATCTAAACGTTTTTTCGCATTTTGTAAACCAATGCCACTTTTTCCTTTTTCAATATCATTATTGGTTGTATGAATAGAATCTATAGTATTCATACAATTAAAATTAAGAGAATCCTTTTCTATCTCAATATTTACAGACACTTTGCTTTTTACTCCTTCTAAAACTCCCAAATGCTTAAAAGCATTTTCTACAAAAACAATAAATAACATCGGGGCTATAATTTTATCAGAAGGATCATAACCTTTAATGTTTAATTGGATATCTGCTTTATCTTCTAATCTTATTTTCTCTAATGAAATATAGTTTTCAAGGTATTTGATTTCTTTCTCTAAAGGAACAAATGTTTCCTTCGTTTCATACAAGCTATATCTTAACAAATCAGAAAGTTTGAGCATCAAGTCTGGTAATTTTTCGGATTTAATCACAGATAAACCATATAGGTTATTCAAGGTATTAAACAAAAAATGAGGATTTAATTGTGCTTTCAAGAGCTTTAACTCAGCCTCTTTTTCTTCCTGACGTCTGTAAAAACTATCTCTAGCCAACTTCAAAGCGGTTCCAAATAGTATTACCAATAGAACAGCTCCAAATATATTTAATAACATTCTCCATTGAAAGCTTTCAAAAAAACTACTTAACAAAGCAACTCCCAAAAAAGTAAAAAATATAATATTTAAAGAAAATAAAACAACTCCTAGTACCCTTTTATTCGTAAAAAACAGCGGTAATATTTTCAGGTTACTGATATAAACAGGAGGTATTATAAAAGCAATAATAGCAGAAGATGCCAGCAATCTATTTTCGGCTTGGATAACCATCAAAAATATAATCATCAAAAACAACCAAACGAGTATGTTTTGTACAAGTTTATTATCAACCCAAGTATCTAATCTTGACATATTAATTTTTTAAATTTTACATTCAAAAATAAGTTTTGGTTTATGAAATACCTCTTTTTCATGATGTAAGTACTACTTTTTTATTCAAGTTGATCAATTTAAGGGTTAAACGGACATTTGTTACTATATCACGATACACCTACCTCTCATCATTCTTTTTTCTTTCTATTGGTATAATATATCACTTTTGATCTCAATCAATTAAATATCATATATATGAAATCGCTAATAGAATTTATCATTGAATTAACCATCCTTATAATAGAAAGTATCGGAATGTATTAAAATCTAGTTATTAATAATTTAATAAATAACAAAACATGAAACTGGAAATCAAAAACGTATCAAAAAAATACAATAGAAATAAATATGGGTTGAAAGATTTTTCAATTACTATAGAAAAGGGAATATTAGGGTTATTGGGTCCTAATGGAGCAGGAAAATCTACGCTTCTTAAAATGATAGCAACCATTAGTAAACCAACAAATGGCACAATAATTTTAAACAGAAATAACATTCTGAAAGATGCAAATTACATCAGAAAACAATTAGGTTTTCTTCCTCAAGATTTTGGTGTATACCAAAACCTTAATGCCTTCGAGTTTTTAGAATATATAGCAGCTTTAAAAGGTATTGGAGGTCCAAATCTTAAAACAAAAATACAACAATTACTAGAAGGACTTAATTTATTAGAGGCCGCTAAAAAACCAATAGGAAGCTATTCTGGAGGTATGAAACAACGCGTAGGAATCGCACAAACACTTTTAAATGATCCTAAAATTATAATATTTGATGAACCTACTGTAGGGCTAGATCCAGAAGAAAGAGTTCGATTCAGAAATCTTATTTCGGATTTGGCGCAAGATTGTATCGTTATTTTGTCATCACATATCGTATCCGATATCGATACCATAGCGGATCAAGTGGCTGTAATGAAAAACGGTACGCTATTATCCCTAGGAAACCAAGAACAACTCATAAAATTAGTTGATCAAAAAGTTTTTGAAATCATTATCAATAAAGAAGAATTAAAAGACTTTAAGGCAAATCATATTATCGTAAGCACGGCTAGAAAGGAAGGAAACTTATCCGTTAGGTATATCTCCGAAAATCCAATCATTGGATCTAAATCTAAAAAAGCAAATCTAGAGGATGCTTATTTATACTTAACAAAAACAAATTAATATCATGAAAAAATCAACAAATAAAAAAACTATAGCAACTATATCTATTACCACAATATTATTAATAATTGCAATTATAATTTTCCTAAAAAAAGCACATATAGGAGTTTATTATGCCTACTAATACCATCATTATGAAAACATTCTTATCAACTATAAAATTTGATTATCTGCAACGAGTTAGAAGTTACAGTTTTCTTATCACCTTATGTATAAGTCTAGCGGTAGCATATACATTTGTACCAGAACCTAATGCCAATTATTCTACTATTAGAATTGCTGATCATGTTGGATATTATAATGCAGCTTGGTTCGGATATGTCACTGCTATAATGACTAGTATATTCTTATCATTAATTGGTTTTTATTTAGTTAACGGTAGTATTAATAAAGATTTAACCACTAAAATTGGGCATATAACTGCTTCCACCCGAATTACTAATTTCAAATATCTTTTATCCAAAGTACTCAGTAATTTTTTGGTATTAGTTACGATAGTGTTCATTGTTTTTTTAATGAGTATTATACTATTTTATTTATATAATGATGGTTATTCATTAAAAATATTAGACTTTTTAATTCCCTATCTATTAGTTCCAATTCCGGCAATGTTTTTTATAGCTGTTTTGGCAATAATTTTTGAAATAGTATTTAGAAAATATTCAGTGCTACAAAATATCGGGTTCTTCTTTTTATTTTCAGCATTAGTATTTTCAGCTAATAATGATAAATCACAATTTGCTCTAGACCCATTTGGTACTAAAATAGTAATGCATCAAATGGAAGAAACGGTTAGAAGCATTATAAAAGTAGATGAAAAAACAGATTTATCCATCGGATATGCTATTGGAAATATAAAAGAGACTAAAAAGTTTGAATTTAATGGAATATCATTTTCCACAGTATTTATCCTAAGTCGTTTCATATGGGTATTACTAGGTATGATGATGATAATGACCGTTACGCCATTATTCCACAGGTTTAGTATTAAAGAGAAACTAAGAAGTATTAGTTTGACTCCTAAAATTCTGAAGACGCAAAATAATCAAGAGATCATAGTATCTGAATTAAAAAAATCCACCACTAATTATGGAATTATTTCTTTAGTCAAAACAGAACTAATGCTACTCTTTAGAAAAGGAAAAAGATGGTTATGGATTATTAACATAATTGGAGTTATATCCTTGGCAATTGCACCTATTAATATAGCATATCCATTGATCCTTCCAGTCCTATGGTTTTTACAAGTTCATAGACTATCAGAAATATCTTCAAAAGAAATATATAATAATGTACATCATATTACATTTACATCGTATAAACCACTAAGTAGATTATTAAGTTCACAGTTAATAGCTGGAACCATACTAATGCTATCACTAGCTTCACCATTAATTATAAGACTATTTATAACATTTGATTTATTATCCAACGCTCATATAATCATTGGATCAATTTTTATTGTTTTGTTGGCATCAACTTCGGGAATACTGACTAAAGGAAAAAAGTTATTCGAAATAGTATTCTTTATGATAACGTATGCAAACATGAACAAAATACCATTTACGGATTACTTCGGAGGACTAGACCATAATAACAATTACATAGTATCCTTAACAATAATAACTTTTGTTTTGGGTATGATCGCATTCTTAACAAGAAGACATCAATTAAAAAATTGAAAAACTAATATTATAATATCATAAAGTTTATTTAAAACTCTGGTTTCAACTACCCACCCTAGTATTTGGTGGGTATATTTTTATATATTTATAACCATCTAAACACACATCTATCATCTCATGAAATCTTCAAAACCCTCCCTTCAGTGTAGTCTTATTTTTACCTTAGCGTTATCTTTTATGGCAGTTTCCTGCGGGAATGACAAGGCAAAAAAAGACAAAACCCAAAACGATGTAGTTAAAAAGGATACTACAAAAACAACATTAAAAAAAGCCCTAACATTTTATACTTCTTTTGACAACGGAATCGATGCTGATTTTTCCTTAGGAGACCCTAAACTGTATACCGTTCCATCAAGAAAGGCAAGAGATTCTGCCAAAGTAGGTTTGTACAAAGAAGGAATTAGTTTATCAGAAAATCAAGGTTTGAAAGGTGGAGCTCTGCTTTATGAAAAGGATAGTAAAGGTTATATTTATTACACCAGTAAAGATAATATTGCTTACAATCAAAACGAATGGAATGGAGCTATTTCTTTTTGGCTCAGTCTTGATCCTGCTACAGATTTAGAACCGGGATATTGTGATCCAATCCAAATTACGGATGTAAGTTATAATGATGCTTCTATTTGGGTAGATTTTACCAAAGAGAATCCAAGAGATTTTAGACTTGGAGTTATTGGAGATAAAATTTCTTGGAAAAAAGATACTACCATATCTGATAATGATGACCCTGTTTTTAAAAATCAATTAATTCCAGTCTCTAAACCTCCTTTTGCTAAAGGAACTTGGACGCATATTTTTATAAATTTTAAAAATTTAAATTCTGGAAAAGGTGAAACTTCTTTATACATTAACGGTGTATTAAAAGGACAGCGAGATGATATTACAGATCCTTTTTCATGGGAATTAGAAAAATCTAATATTTATTTAGGATTAGGATACATAGGATTGATGGATGAACTGTCTATTTTTAACAGAAATCTAACTCAAAAAGAAATATCTACATTATTTGCTCTAGAAAATGGAGTTCACACAATTTTAAAATAACGTTAGCACTACCATTTATTTATTATATGATTAATCCTATGAAAAGCTCAAAAATCACTCTTTTTTGTATTATCTCTTTCCTATTTTTCTCCTGTAAAACTGAAACAAAAATAGAAATTAGTGATGAAGAAAAACGTTGGCAAGAACATTCAATAAATACTACAATTATAAGAGATGATTTTGGTGTACCTCACATCTACGGAAAAACAGACGCAGATGCTGTTTTTGGATTGTTATACGCGCAATGTGAAGATGATTTTAATCGTGTAGAACAGAATTATATTTGGGCTACGGGTCGATTGGCAGAAGTAGAAGGAGAAAAAGCTCTTTATAGTGATCTTAGAGCTAAACTATTTATGACTAAAGAAGAAGCAATAGCTAATTATGAAAAGAGCCCGCAATGGCTTAAAGAATTGTGCATTGCTTTTGCTGATGGTATCAATTATTATCTAAAAACACATCCTGAAGTAACTCCCAAATTATTAACACATTTTGAACCATGGATGCCAATGTATTTTAGCGAAGGTTCTATAGGTGGTGATATAGAACGTGTTTCTACTCGTAAAATTAAAGCGATGTACGAAGGCGGTATGGAACTCCCAATATCAGAAGAGATAGCTTTAAAAAAGGAAAAGGAAATGCTAGAACCGCAAGGTTCTAATGGAATTGCTATTTCTGGATCATTAACAAAATCCGGAAATGCTATGTTATTAATTAATCCACATACTTCATTTTATTTTAGAGGAGAAGTACATGTGGTAAGCGAAGAAGGTTTGAATGCATATGGAGCTGTTACTTGGGGACAATTCTTTGTATATCAAGGTTTTAATGAAAAAACTGGATGGATGCATACTTCTACCTATACAGATGTTATAGATGAATTCATTGAAACAACTACTAAGAAAGATGGTAAACCCATGTATAAATATGGAGACGAACTAAAATCTATAAAAGAATATGAAGTTGTTTTAAAATATAAAGAAGATGATACTTTAAAAGAAAAAACATTTCCGGCTTATAGAACGCATCATGGTCCTATTACACATCTTAAAGATGGTAAATGGGTTGCAACCTCATTAATGTGGGAACCTATAAAAGCATTAGAACAATCCTATATACGTACTAAACAAAATGGTTATAAAGGATTTAGAAATATGATGGATATAAAAACGAATTCATCAAACAATACCGTTTATGCAGATGCTGAAGGAAACATTGCTTATTTCCATGGTAATTTTATCCCTGTTAGGGATCAATCTTTTGATTATACCAAACCTGTTGATGGAAGTAATCCTAAAACCGATTGGAATGGATTACATCCTGTAAATGAAGCTATAATGCTTTTGAATCCAAAAAATGGCTGGTTACAAAATTGTAATTCTACACCATATACCGCGGCATTAGAGTTTAGCCCAAAAAAAGAAGAATATCCTGCATATATGTCTATTGACAGAGAAAACTTTAGAGGCGTTCACGCTATTGAATTATTGAAGGACAAGAAGAATTATACGATAGATAGTCTTATATCATTAGCCTATGATCCATATTTACCCGCATTCGAAAAATTAATTCCTGGACTCGTAGAAGCTTATGATAAAATTGATAAAACAAAAGAATTAGGCAGTGCTATCGAAATTTTACGTAATTGGGATTACAAAACTTCCGTAGATTCCAAAGCAATGACGCTAGCACATTTCTATGGGACAAATTATGCAAAAAAAGGGAAAAGGCCAGAAGAAAGAATTAGTGATATGGCACTACTCACCTATTTTGGTGAAAAATCTCCGTTAGAAGAAAGACTGTCTATTTTTAAAGAAACTCTAGCTCAAATAGAAGAAGACTTTGGAAGTATACTTCCATGGGGAGAGGTAAATCGCTTTCAACGTATTAATGGAGATATAAAACAACCATTCGATGATAATAAACCTAGCACTCCAGTTGGATTTGCATCTGGACGCTGGGGAGCACTTGCAGCATATGGAGTTCGGTATACTAATAATACTAAGAAAATTTATGGTACTAGAGGAAATAGTTTTGTTGCAGTTGTGGAATTTGGTGATAAAGTAAAAGCAAAAACTAGTTTAGCTGGTGGACAAAGTGGTAATCCGGATTCTACACATTTCGACGATCAAATAGAACCGTATGTAAATGTTCAATTTAAAGAAGCTGCATTCTACAAGGAAGATGTAGAAAAACGTGCTAAAAAAACATACCACCCAGGAGAAAAATAACCTAAACTAAAACAATAAATTAAATACCTTAGATTGCTTAAAATCAATTATTTATATTTTAAAAATAATTGATTAAACTAAGAATACATTATCCAGAAAATCAATAACCTTTTGTTTTGGCATTTCGCAAGGTTTTAATAATTCGGAAGTAGAAGTGATGTAATAATTTAAACTTATAAAATCATTTCCTTGTAGTTCTTTTGCATATATTTTAAAAGACTTTCCGTTATTAAAAACTTCTTTGGTTATGCTATACTTAACATTGTTATAAATCCCTTCGGAATATCCTTCTTTAATATTATTTATTACATCTAACATAAATTTCACTAATACTTATTATTAGGAACTACAAGATAGCATAGAACAACCTACCTTATCTCTTGCCCAATCGGGACGTTTAGCAAACCATTTATCGTATTCAGGTTGTTCACTATAGGGTTTTTTAAGCATTTTATACAATTCATCGATTAACATATAATCACCTTTATCAGCATCGTCTATAGCTAACTGAGCCATATAATTACGTAACACATACTTAGGATTAATAGTATCCATTTTTTCTTTGCGTTGCTCATCACTTAAAACCTCTACATTCAATCTATTATCATACATTAAAAACCAATCATTCCAACGTTGTAGAACATCCTCCTTTACATCACTAAGTGTATAAAATGCTTCCGAAACTATTTGCATCCATTGATTATAACTTCCTTTTTTATAAGTACTTAAATTTCTAAAAAAAATAGTCATATCAGTTTCTACAACCTGAAGTAATTCTTCTAATTGTTCTATAATATGCTGATCTTCCGATTGCTTAGTAAACAATCCTATTTTAGATGTCATCATATCGATATATTCATTCTTATAAGAATTTTGATAAGCGTCCAAAATATTTTCTAATGGATCTGTTTCTTCAATTAACGGGAACAACGCATTTGCTAATTGATAAAGATTCCATAGAACAATTTCTGGTTGTGTACCATATCTATAACGTTTAAACTGACTATCTGTGGTATTAGGAGTCCATCCATGATCATATACTTCTAACCATCCATAAGGCCCATAATCTATTGTTGCACCAAGAATAGACATGTTATCAGTATTCATAACTCCATGAACAAAACCTACTCGCTGCCAATCTATAACCATCTTCAAACTTCTTTCACTAACTAATTTAAAGAATGAAATATAGGCCTCCTTGCCTGTGTTTGTTATCTCAGGATAAAAGTATTTGATGGTATAATCTGTCAATAATTTCAACGTTGTATGATCTCCATGAGCGGCTAATACTTCAAAATTACCAAACCTAATGAAAGAAGGTGCAACTCTCGATATAACGGCTCCTTTTTCATATGCTGCATTACCATTATATAATATATCCCTTAATACTTGATCACCGGTAATAGACAAAGATAAAGCTCTAGTTGTAGGAACTCCTAAATGATACATGGCCTCACTACATAAATACTCGCGTATCGAAGAACGAAGAACTGCTAAACCATCAGCATTACGAGAATAAGGCGTCTCTCCTGCTCCTTTTAATTGAACTGCCCAACGCTTAGAATTATGTACAACTTCCAATAAGTTAATAGCACGTCCATCTCCCAATTGTCCTGCCCAGTTTCCGAATTGATGACCTCCATAATGCATTGCATAAGGTTTTGTGTTTTTCATCACCTTATTACCAGTCATTATATGTAAAAACTCTTCAGATTTATCATCATCTTGACTTAACCCTAAATCTTGCATTACTTCATCAGAAACATGCAAAATTGTTGGATTACTTGTTTTTCTTGGAGTAACATAAGAGAAGCAAGCATTTCTAACCTGTCTACGAGAGTTTTCAAGTATCGGGTCCGAAGGCAATTCTTCAGAAAATGTATTATTTATATTCAATTTCATCATTACTTCTTTTAAAATTCACTTCTTTATTAACAAGAAAATTTAATCTCTAATCTTTAATATAAAAATATAGACACGAAAATAATACCTGTAAAAGCTAATGGTACAATAATCATCATATATACATAACTAACTACAAAACCTTTAAGAATTGCTCCAATCCAACTACCTTTATAGAAGTTCCTAAACGCTAGAATTAAATAAATAATAAAGGATAAAAAGAATAATACCTGTAACCAAATAGGAATCTCAATAAACGAATTAAAACAAATTAAAAAACAAAACGATGTAAAAATAAATGTGAAAAAATAAAAACTAAATACCATATGATGTGCAAAGGTTCCTTTTGTCCAAAAGAATATTTTCAACAAAAAAGCGAATAATGGTAGCATTAAGAACATTGTAATAGGAATCGTATCATAAAAAGTTTTTAATATTCCTCCACCCTGTTGCTCATAAAACTTCAATATTTGAGTAAAAAATTTTTTAGTAATCGCTCCATCATTTTCATCAACCCCCATAATCTTGAGTTTCGCACTCTGGGGAGCACCAATAGTTATCAATGAATCTAACTGTTTGCGTTTAAAATTAAATGAGAGATTTGGATTTTTTTGTTCCGCAGAAATCACAGAATCAAGAGCTTTAAGATCTTCACTTGCAATATTAGCAAGTGCAGCGTTTTCAGTTATTGCTTTTTTAGCAATTTCGATACCAATTGAATCTTTTTTAAAATCTAAAGAATCTAACTTGATATCCTTACTAAATTCTTGCTTAAACTTCTTATTAAGGGTATTATCGGCCTTCCTCACAGTAAATGAGAAAATAAAAAAGAACACAACAGATATGAATAAGTAAAATTGAGCGGGATGTAAGTATGAAAGACGTTTTCCATCTACAAAACGTCTCGCTAGTACACCAGGTTTAGTCATTAATGGTATGAAACTTTTAAAGAAACGAGCATCAACCGCAAAGTAATTTCCAATAGTATTACTAAATAAAACTCCAAAAGTTAATTTATCAGCTGCCTCTTGTCCGCAATATGGACAATAATCAAAGGACCTATCAAAAGACTGTTCACAATTTTTACATTGGTTAGTACTAGACATTTTTTATCAATTTATTAAATGTATAAACGAAATTACAAATATAATTTGATCTATTTATGTTAACATCTATCCACTTAATCTAGAATTAAAACACCATAAATGATTTGATCAAGTCTATTTTTTCAATCACTTAATAAAATCATATATAAATTCTTGTATTTTTGGCTAAATCAAAAAAATAATATTCACACATCTTTATGAAAAAAGTATTTTCTGTTTTGGCTATAACAGCTCTTATTACAGCTTGTGGTACTACCAAAACAACAACAAAACCGGCAGAAACAAAAAAAGTTGCTAATGATCCAGTAACATATGCCAAAACAATTACATCCGAAGATTTAAAAACTGCATTATATAAATATGCATCAGATGAGTTTGAAGGAAGAGAAACTGGTAAGCCAGGTCAAAAAATGGCTGTTAATTTCCTAAAAGAACACTACATGAAGTATGGTCTTCCTGCTGCTAAAAGCGATGGGAACTATTTTCAAGAAGTACCTCTTGAAGTTGCTGGAAACCCTGAAATCAAGCTAACTGTTAATGACAAATCATTTGCATACAAAGAAGATTTTATATCCTTAAGTTCTGGTAAAACAGATAAAATTTCTATCAATGAAATTGTATATGTTGGATTTGGAATCGATGATGAAAAGTACTCCAGTTATTCTGATGTTGATGTTAAAGATAAAGTTGTTTTAATTAAATCAGGAGAACCTAAAAACGAAAATGGAACTTTTATGGTAACTGGAACTACAGAAGCATCTAAATGGTCAAACATGAGACAACAGTTTGCTGCTAAGCGTACTGCCGCAATAGACCAAGGTGCTAAAGCTATTTTGTTTTATTTCCCAGAAGTATATCAGATGGCAGTTGCACAATTTACTAACTCCTCTGGTAGAATGTCACTTGCCGGCAATGACGAAGATCCTTACTTTTTGCTTCTCAATGAAGATTTAGCAAAGGCATTTGTTAATGATATTGCTACAAATGATAAATCTAGCGTTATTAAGACGAATTTTTCAATGGATTACAAAAATGTTTCTGAGAAAATAACTTCAGAGAATGTAGCTGCATTTATCAAAGGATCTGAGAAACCTGATGAGATTATAGTAATATCTGCACATTTAGATCACGAAGGAATAAAAGACGGAAAAGTATATAATGGTGCTGACGATGATGGATCAGGAACTGTTGCGGTGGTAGAAATTGCAGAAGCTTTTGCCAAAGCTGTAAAAGATGGTAATGGACCGAAAAGGTCAATATTATTTCTAAACGTTACTGGAGAAGAAAAAGGTCTTTTGGGATCACGCTATTATACTGATAAGGATCCAATTTTTCCATTAGAAAACACAGTTGCAGATTTAAACATCGATATGATCGGTCGAATAGATCCAAAACGTAAAAGTGAAAATAGAAATTATGTATATTTAATAGGAAGTGACAAGCTAAGTACGGAACTTCATAATATTTCTGAAGAAGTAAATACAAAATATACAAATGTAGAATTGGATTACACATATAATGATGAGAACGACCCTAATCGTTTCTATTACAGATCTGATCATTATAATTTTGCAAAAAACAACATACCAGTAATATTTTATTTTAATGGTACTCACGATGATTATCACCAACCAAGTGATACACCTGATAAAATTGAATATGATTTACTAGAAAACAGAACTAGACTAGTTTTTCATACAGCATGGGAATTAGCTAATAGAGAGAATCGAATTATTGCAGATAAAGCAGAAAAGAAATAACAAAAAGGTATTTCTACTATAATAAAAAAAGAGACTTAACAATTTATGTTAAGTCTCTTTTTTTATCAGTTATCTATTTGTTTTTATATGTTAAGGTTGTTTTTGCTTTAGATGTAGCGCAAAAGTCGCCGTAAAGCCAAAAGTAAAATTACCATCCTGTAAATTAAAATTATTAGGCGTTTGTGTTATAAATACATCTTCTACAGTACTCCAAGCATTAGTCATGTGAAATTGTAGCATTAAATCACTTAACTCCCAGTTTACTCCTAGCGCAAAGGCTCCATAAGTATCTGCAGATTTTATAGGATTCGCAACATAATAATACTCAGATACGATAGATACATGACCGCCTACTTTATATCTTCCTCCAATACCTATGGCAAAATGATTATTAGGATCTTCATCTGATATTGAAGAACTTCTATGAATAAAAGTTGGAGAAATCTGTGCAGAAAATTGAGGAGTAAATTTACGAGCAATTAATACTTGAGTAGTAAACGCTAAACGATCGCTAAAAGATGTATCCTCGAAACCACCATAAATTGGAGACCTACCTTCACTCTCACTTCTATAAGATGCATTTTGAAAAAGAGTTACACTAACAAATGATTTTTTAGATTTTTTACGCTGACGCAATAAATTATATTTCAAAAAACCATCATACACATCTTCTAAAGTGGTCCAACCGAATCCTGTACTCAGTCTATTAGAAATTCCATATTCTAGAGCAATTCTTGCACTCCATTTATCAGCTATAAAACTCTGCCCTTGATAATTAGGTATATTCCAATACCTATTCATAGCCATTACTTGCAAAACACCTTCTTTCCTATTCTCTATGGAATGGCCTATTGCAATTCTTGTAGATTTAAAAGTAGCTATTTCATACTGAGGGACATCTGGATATTCTTTTTCTAAAGTTTCTAATAAATCCTGAGCGTTTATAGAAATACCAAATCCAATTAGCATAACTATGAATAAAAGAAAAAACTTATTATTTCTCATATGGTTGATATTCAAATCTAAATTTAATTGATATTACTTCTGCGATATTGGGTCTAAGAATAGGTGGAATTTTAATTTCAAAATCCTTCACAACCACCTCAAAATCTCCTGTTATGACATGTTTTCCATCGATATTTTCAATACTCGTTTTAATCTCGACCTCTTTTTCTATATCGCGTATCGTAAGTGTTCCTTTTACAAACTTCGTCTGAACACCTTTTATCTCTGGATCATAATCCAATATTTCTCCTTTAAAAGTAGCTTTAGGGTACAAATCTGATTCAATATAACTTTCATTAAAATGTTCATGCATTAATGACTTTTTAAATACAAATGCATTCATAAGCATACTAATCGCTATTTCATTTTTTGAAAGGTCTATAATACTTAAAACCTGATTGTTTTTGGCCTCTATATTTTCTACAGAAGTGTATGAAAAAAATGAAACCTGTCCCTGCCGAGTTATAATCTGATCAGATTTAATATCAGAGGACCCCATATTAGTAACAAGAAAAAGTAGAGCAATAATTTTATTCATTGGTTTATTGGTTGATAAGCATACAATTTAATAAAATAACATCTTTCAGAAAGCCTTTGCAAACCCCTTTTAATTCTATTTTTTGACCTTTTTTCAGATTTTTTACCATCTTAAATTGATCAGACTGCATATCACATAATACACTAGAGTTTTTATTATCACCCTCTAAAACGATAGTATTTCTATCATTAAGAAAAGTAACTTCTTTTACAACTCCAACTACTTCCACAATTTTATCCTTATAAATTAAATTAGCATCATTTTCATCATTTATAAACGACGCCGTTAATTTTTGGGAATCCGTACTTATTTCTGTAGATGCATTATTGATATCAATATGTGATGTATTATAGTATTCAATATAAAAGTATGCCCCTGCTATTAATAGAAGACTAAGAAGAAATATCGTTATTTTATTTTTTCTGTTCATTAATTAAAAGCTGGTTTTCATTTATTTATTATTCGAGTTAATTACGATTGCAAATAAAGAGGAATTAATATACTCTTGAAAAAAAAACAATGATAAAGATGAAAAATATGTATTAAAAAGGAAAAAAAGAGATTGAAATGAATTATTATTGTTCGTTGTTTTAAACACTATAGTAAGAAAATATCTTATTTTCGTTTTTTTTAAAATTCTGAGCGTTTTGCAGCTTTTAATTATCTTAAGTAGATATTAATCAATGAGAAAAGATCGATTATATTTTTTGACTTTTATTTCTATATCAGTTATATTTCTAATTATCGCATCATTTGGCGTAAAATACTTTATTAAAGTAAGTGCTAATCAGCTCATCGAAATCCAGTTAGAATCCAGTAAAAGAGAAGCTAACGAGATTTCTAGATTATCACATTATCAAATATCGGGAGGTATTGATAAACAAGTTGTAATTAAAAACATCCAAAATACAATTGCAAATACACATAATGAAGCTTCTTTTATTTGTGTATTTGATTGGTCAGGAAAAGAAGTATGTCATCCGGACAGAACCAAAGTTGGTCAGAAAGTAAACTCTGATCAATCTCTTATTAAATCACTAAGTGAAGAAGATAGTTCTGATAAACTTTATGATCTATTAATTAATCAAAGAAAAGAAACTGACAGTGTACCTACTATTGATAGATTATCGGAAATTGTATATATAGCGCCAGTAAAAGATTCTGATCTTATTGTTGCAGCGCACGTTAATTTAAACAAGGTTAGTGGTCAAATTAGAAAACTGAAAACAAGTTTTTATACAATTTTTGCGTTAATGGGAGGATTAATTATTTTATCTTCTTTTATGGCTGTTCGAATAATAGGAAGTTATTATGAAAAACAATTAGAACAAAAAAATATAAACTTAGAAAGTGAATTACTCAATCTATCTAAATTAAACACTGATCTTATTGCTTATCAACAAAAAGTAGTTGAAAATACAGAGGAGGAATTATTAGACTCAAACATAGAGTCTAATACTGAAAATATAAAAGAATCAAGTAAAAAGAGAATTCTTACTTACATTAGAAATGAGTTGATTCCTGTTCCCATAAATAACATATCATACATTTATACGGAAAATACAATAACATATATTGTATGTTTTAACGGTAAAAAATCGACAAGTAATGATAGTTTAGATGACATGCTTATGAATCTGGATACCTCACTATTCTTTAGAGCAAATCGTCAATTTATAATAAGTATTACTGCTATTGCAAAAATTATCAAATACGGAAATAGTCAGCTTAAAATTTTGATAAAAGACGCAGATGTAGAAATAATTATTAGTAAGAATAAGGCTGCTGAATTTAGACAATGGTTAAATATCTAAAAAGATATTTTTTGACTATTAAATAAATTATTTCTTCTTTTTTCAATACTACTTCTCCACTACCTTTAATTTGTTATTTAAAGCATAAAATCCACTAATTTGAAATGTGATTTAGGTAGACAATAGGTAAACATAGTACCCTTCTAACATCATTTATTCAATATTTAGGATTTAGTTAAACTCCATTCATTATATAGGTTTAAATAAACTCACAGGAAAAAAAAGGGTTGAATATTTCAAGTCTTTTTTTTCCTTTTTAAGGCTACTTTTTCCTTCTCACATATATTTGTTTGATTCTACCTCCTTCATTGCCGGTTATTTGCATCATAAATCATAAATAATCTAAAAATGAAAAAATCAATTTTCTTATTATTCGCTTTCATATCATTATTAACAAGTTGTAGTAGTGATGACAATGATACTATTATCGAACCAGATCCAACTCCTGATGCTAACGCTGTGCGATTGGTTGCAGATCCTGAATTCGGAAATATCCTTACAGATGCTAACGGAATGTCTCTTTATTTCTTTTCTAGAGATACTAAAACACAATCAGAATGTAATAACGACTGTAAAACAGCTTGGCCAATATTTTATCAAGCAGATTTAACATTAGATGATGGTTTAAACGCTTCGGACTTTGGAGTAATTACAAGAACGGATGGGGATAAACAAAACACTTATAAAGGATGGCCTTTATATTATTTCTTTAATGATAATGTAGCTGGTGATACTAACGGAGATAAAGTGGGCAACAATTGGTATATCGCAAAACCTGATTATTCTTTAATGTATGCGGAAGCGCAATTAATTGGTAGAGATGATGCAGGAAATGATCTAAACTTTACTAGTGGCTATGAAACTGGTGATGAACTTACATTTTACTTGACTAGTAGCACTGGTAGAACAATCTATGCTTTTGTCAATGACACCAAGGATGATAATAATTATACACTACAGGATTTTTCTAATGATCCAATTTGGCCAATTTTTCATATCGACATCAACAACCTTCCAAGTATATTGGATGTTAATGACTTTGGTACTATCGATGTATTTGGTAGATCACAATTAACCTATAAAGGAAGACCTCTTTACTATTTCGGACAGGATATAGAAAGAGGAGACAACTACGGAGTTAGCGTTCCATCACCAGGTATATGGCCAGTAGTTAATACGGATACTACACCATTATAAAAATTTAAACTTGATATCGTCATATAAATATTTAAGTAGTTAGTTGGTTATAAGAGGAAGATAAGACTTCTTGCTTTCTTCCTCTTATTTTAAATTTTAAAAGAAAATGAATGACCTGTTAAAAATCAAAAACATACTAATAATTACAATAGGTATCACCTTTCTTTCTTGTGAAAGGAATGTAGAAGAAGAATCTGGTATTATTTCAGAAGAATTATGCGATCCAGCAATATCTTTTTCTACTGATATTAAATCAATTATTGATAATAACTGTATAAGTTGTCATGGAGGAAACCAAGCTCCAGATTTAAGAACTTATGAAAATATAAGCGCTAACTCAGAACGAGTTAGAACGCAAGTAGTAAATAGAACAATGCCATTAGGAGGTTCTTTAAGCAATGATCAGATAGAATTGATCCGTTGTTGGATAGAAAATGGAGCTCTAAATAATTAAATCTAATATTATGAATAGTAAAACAAGAAGCATACTTAGTATATCTATGCTACTACTGATTCTGACAGGGATATTTATTTATAATAATATATATAATAAATCTTTCGTCGATATATCAGAATCTAAACCTAATATATCGATAGAATCTAATGAATTGGTAGATAGCTTTTCTAACAATGAAAATGAAGCAAATGCTAAATACTTAGAACAAATTATTCAGGTTCAAGGTTCTATTACAGAAATAACTTCTGGAAAAAACGGAAATAGCATCATTACATTAGGTAATGATAATACTATAGGCAATGTAACCTGCTACATCTCTTCTGAAGAAAGCTTAAAAACAAACAATCTAAAAATAGGTCAGCATATCAATATTAAAGGCATCTGCACGGGATACTTAATGGATGTAGTATTGGTTAAATGTGTGATTATTGAATAAACCATAAACTTAAAAAGAAATGAAATCTCTATATATATTATTATTCACAATATTACTTTCCACTGTCTCCTTTGGACAAGGAAAATTTTTAACAAAACAAGGATATACTTCTTTCTTTTCTGCCACACCAATAGAAGATATAAAAGCAGAAAACAATCAGGTATTAAGTATTATAGACACATCAACAGGTACAATAGCAATATCTATTTTGATGAAATCATTTATGTTCGAAAAATCGTTGATGCAAGAACATTTTAATGAAAACTATGTAGAGTCTGACAAATACCCTAAGGCAATATTTAAAGGCCAAATTCTGGATTTTAATGCACTAACTAAAAATGAACAAACTGTATCAATTGTTGGTGATATTACTATCCATGGAGTAACAAAAAAAATTGAAACCAAAGGTATAATTAGCAAAAACAAAGAAAATATATTCTTAAAAGGAACCTTCCCAATAAAGGTGGCTGATTTCGAAATCGAAATACCATCCGTAGTAACTAATAATATAGCAGAAAGTATAAAAATAACATTTGAACTAGATCACAAACCTTATAAAAAATAATATGAAGAATTTTTTAATTGTTTTTGCACTTTGGGCATTGAGTTCTAATTCATATGCACAAGATCTACTAGACATTCTAGAAGATGAAACACCACAGACAAAAAGTTATACTACTTCTACTTTTAAAGGAACTAGAATATTAAATGGTCATTCTGTAGAGAACAGAAATAAAGGTACTTTAGAATTTGTTATATCACACCGTTTTGGACGAGTTAATCTTGGAATTGATGAATTATATGGATTAGATCAATCTAATATCCGTTTTGCTTTTGAATATGGATTGTCTGATAATATAATGTTAGGAGTAGGTCGAAGTAGTTTTGACAAAACATATGATGGCTTTATTAAATACAAATTCTTAAAGCAAAGTACTGGTGAAGGATCATTCCCATTTACAGCATCACTTTTCTCAAGCATTGCTTATAGAACATTAAAGGATTTTGACCCAGAAAATGAGCCTACTTTTAGTCAAAAATTATCATATGTTTCACAAATACTAATTGCCAGAAAATTTAGTCCTGCATTTTCATTACAAATTACCCCAACTTATATTCATAGAAATTCTGTGAAAATTAATGATGATCCACACGATATTTTTGCTGTCGGTATAGGTAGTAGATTAAAGCTGACTAAAAGAATATCTATAAACGGAGAATACTTTTATACTGCTAATCCGTTAGAGTCTATCGACGCAACAAACTCTTTAGCGTTTGGGGTAGATATAGAAACAGGAGGACACGTATTTCAAATAATTCTATCCAACTCTATTACTATGATAGAAAAAAGTTTCATCACAGAATCTACAGACAATTTCTTTGAAGGGGATATACATCTTGGGTTCAATATATCTAGAGCTTTTCAGGTAGGAAACAAGAAAAAACGAAAACTTAACAAAATGAAGAATTCCGGAATATAATATCAAATAAAACAAAATGTTTAGAAGAAATTTTAAAGTTAAAGGAGAGGATGTTGATGATTATATGGTAATGCAAAATTCTGCATACATTGCTTATACATCATCCGTATTACTTGCCTTCTTATTTGACAAAGGGTATACTGACAAAAAAAGAAACAAAACAAAACTTAATGTACAGGAATCTATAGAATCCCTAAGCCAAAGAAAACATTTAATGTTTATGCAAGATTTTTTTATAAACCTGGAACTTATTTGTATTGATAATGACAGTCAAAAATTAGCCATTAGAAATCGTTTTTTTAATGCTAATAATGAACTATGTGCAACTATTAATAGCTATTTATATTGGATTGATAGTGTACATCAAGAAATTATCACACCACCAAAAAAAATAATAAACCGATTATTTAATTAAACTATTGGGTTAACCGAAGCAAGGGGAAAAAAATTGCTATGAACATTAGTTAATATTGGATAATTGGTGGTTAGAAAGGCTGAGTTGATATCAACTCAGCTTTTTTTTAATAATTCTCGTTTATTGATTTTATTTAAAATAATACTTTAACAAAATAACCCCTGCAATCATAGAGACTACAGGGATTCAGATTCAAACACAAAATCTATCTATAAATACAAAAGCAACTAAATCTTCTGTTTCTATATCATTAGTTTTGGGGTAAAAAAATTTAAAATTTTTTCTCTGATTTTAAAGTATTTATATCAGTGATAAGCTGATTAATAGATGCTCTATTTAAACCATTATAAATACCTCTTATATGTTTCTTTTTATCTACCAAAACAAAATTTTCGGTATGAAGAAAATCCTCTTTCGTTTTTGTTTCTCCTAAATTCTCTTCAACGAAGTAGGAATTACGTCCTAGATCATAAATTACATCACGATCTCCAGTTACTAAATGCCACTTAGAATTCAGAACACCTTTTAGTTCTGCATACTCCTGTAATATCGGTATTGAATCTCTTTCTGGAGTTACAGAATGTGATAATAATAAAATATCTTCATCATTTTTAAATTCTTCTTGCAACAACAACATATTGGATGTCATTTTTGGACAGATTCCAGGACATGTTGTAAAGAAAAAATCAGTTATATAAATTTTATCATCGAAGGTTTTACTAGTCACAATCTCTCCCTCTTGATTCACTAAAGAAAAATCAGGAATTTTATGAAAATCATTAAGTTCTTTTGCATAAGGAGTTAGCCAATGCGGCGTAAAACTAGCATCCTGATAATATGGTAGTACTTCTACTCTACTCATATTTTCTTTTTGCTTACAACTGAAAAGCAAGCAACATAAAATAATACTATAACTTTTTAAACTGTACAATTTCATTTTCCAACTTATAACATAAATTAGCTCTTTTTAAGCCAAAAACACGTCCGTTTTTTGCTTCGTAGTTCACATATAGCTTTCCATTCTCTAACCAAGCCTGCTGCATTCCATTTTCTTTTCCATTAATCAAATTAGTTCGTTTAGACAGTTGACCATTTGTAAACCATTTTTTTTGAACTCCATTCCGAGTTCCTTTTATATAATTAGATTCTGAAGCTATATTACCATTTGGCCACCAAATTTTTACAACTCCATCAAGGTGGTTAGCTATATAAAATGATTCTTTTTGCAACAAACCATCAGAAAACCATTTTTGAGCTAACCCTTCTTTTTTACCTTCGTAATAACCTACTTTTTCTTCAAGCATTTTATTAGAATGAAACTTTACAGCATAACCAGAAAAAGGTTTTTGCTCATAGTACCATTTTCCTTCACTTGCATTTAAAATCAACAAGTCCTTAGGCACCAAAACATTATTGATTATTTTTTTATCCGTATCAACAATATGATTTTCCCCATCTGTTTTACAAGCCATAAAACAGATAGAAAAAAAACTACTTATAAAAAAACATTTAATTAACCGCATTGGGAGTTCCATTAAATGGTCCAGCAAAAACTATATAACTACCTGTATTAGAATATAATTCATTAATAACATGATAATGATACTCAGCTTCTTCTGAATGTTGTGTTATATGAGTATGACCTCCAGAAGCATCTAAATCCGTAGGATACGTACCTGTAGAATTACACTTTCTACCATAGATAAAAAATCCATCCGATATAATCCCGATCAAATTTTCATCATCATTAGACCATGCTCTTGGTTCTAAATGATAATGATATACTCCAGGTCCTATATGTCCTCCTGTATAATCCAAAGACCCTGCTGCCTGATCTAGCGCACCATTTCCTTCTTGATCATTAAAAAGTGCTGCCCCACTTACAGCTATCCCAATTGTTCCCAAAGATGTTGCTGTAGTGTTATTAGCTAATTGTGGATTTGCAGAAACTACTAAAGTAGCAGAAGCATCAAAATTAGGTATTATACTTGGCGTTGAGGCAACATCAGGTTCTTCAATATATAATGCATTACCTTCACCCCAATAAGATGTTGTATGATTGGGTCTTCCTGTAGTTTCAATAACTACATTAGATCCATCCAAATAAATATCTGTCTCATCTGTATCGAATTCTGTAAAAGCAGCGTGCAATTCTGCAACAGTACCATCATCATCCGTTGTAGATGTTCCATTATCATCACCACTACAAGCTATAAAAACGATGCAAACGGTACAAACTAACAATGCCAGTGGAATAATCTTTTTAGATATAAGTTTCGTATTCATCATATTCTTAGATTTAGTTAATTCTATATTAGTTTTATAATCTTATTGCTCTCTTCTTGGTGGTCCTTTTCTTTCAGGTTTAGGAGCTTTTTTCAATTCTTCTTTAGTAATAAACCCATCTTCATCTAAATCAATTTTTGCAAAATCTCTTTCTAAAGGTCCTTTAACTTCTTCCTTTGCTAATTTTCCATCTTCATTCTCATCCATCATTTTAAAAATCTCTTCAACACTAGGTCTTTCTTTTCCTTTCTTTTCTTCTTTTGATTGTGCATTTGATTTACACGAAAACAGTAATAAACAAAGTGTCATTAATAATCCTAGATTCAACAAGTTACTTTTCATTTTTTTTATGTTTATGTTTCTTGTATAGACTATAAATTTCGGTAAAAGTATAATGCAAATGAAGAGTTTTCTGTCGACCACATATAGTTTTAGGCGAATGTTCATTTCCATTCTGTGAACGAACTAAAAGATATAGCTCTTAATCATCTATTTTGAAACTCAACTATTATATTTTCATTTAATTTGTACTATGAATAATTATAAAAGGTTTCTTTTTCAAATAGTTTTATGGGGAATTATTTGGTTTTTTTTATCATTTGGACAAAATAATAACGAAAAGTTCCTTATCGAAAACTCCATTCTTTTTGCGTTCCAAATTGGACTTATTGGGTTATTAATTTTTTTTATTGCCAAACATTTTTTATTTAAAAAGAAATACTTGTTTTTCTTTTTAATTTCTTTAAGTATAATTTGTGTGTCGGCATTGTCATCATCTACGATATCTTCTAATTTATCCAGTAGAATACTCCCTCCTCGTAATAATCCTAGAATGGTTGATCCACCTTTTAAAAGACCTCCAAGAAGAATAAAACCTCCATCTATTTTAATGGTTCATTTTTCTAATTTGATGATTGCATATTTGATTGCTACGTTTATAGAAACTTTTTTGTTCGCACAAAAAAAGGAAGAAGAAATGATTAGAAGTAAAAACGAAAACCTTCAAACCGAACTAAAACTATTAAAATCACAAATCAACCCACATTTTCTATTCAACTCTCTCAACAATATTTATGCACTCTCTGTAATAGATTCTGATAAAACACAGCAAAGTATAAGTTACTTATCAGAAATGCTTAGATATGTTCTTTATGAATGTGACCGCCCCTATGTTTCTATACAAAAAGAAATAACTTATATTAAAAATTATATCAAATTATTTTCTTTAAAAAACAGTAAACCTTATGAAATTACAACAAAGTTTAATGTAGATGACAATACTGTTCCTATTGCTCCTATGCTTTTTATACCATTCATAGAAAATGCATTTAAACATAGTAATATTGAAAAACCAGGATCTTTTATAGAGATTCATATAACATCAGACACATCTAATATCAATTTTGAAATTGTTAATAGTATTCCTAAAGAAAAAATAATGAAAGATAAAATCGGAGGAATTGGGTTAGAAAATGTTAAAAAACGATTGGGTATATTGTATCAAGAAAAACACAAATTATTAATTACTAATGACAATAATATTTTTAAAGTAATACTAAATATAAAATTAGAAGATAATGCTTAGGTGTTTAATAATTGATGACGAAGAGCTGGCTAGAACACTCTTAAAAACCTATATAGATCGATTGGATTATATAGAAATAGTTGCTTCACTTGAAAATCCTCTCAAGGCAATAAATATTCTAAAAAGTGAGCCTATTGATGTCATATTTTTAGATATACAAATGCCCGAATTAAAAGGAACTGATTTAGCTAAAATAATCCCTTCTACAACTCAAATAATTTTCACAACTGCCTATTCTGAATATGCGTTAGAAGGGTTTGAATTAAATGCATTGGATTATTTGTTAAAACCAATCACCTTTGATCGATTTTTAGCCGCCATACAGAAAATAAAAAAAGATCCTAAAATAAATGAAAATGAGGTCGAAGGAAAAATTACGGTAAAATCCGGATATGATCTACATAAAATTAAATACAGCGATATACTATACATCGAGAGTGATAGTGAATATGTTATTTTTCATACCACATATAAAAAAATAATGAGTCATCAAACACTAAAATCTCTAGAAGAGACATTACCGGAACTATTTATGCGGGTGCATCGATCTTTTATTATTAATAAGAACTATGTTACTGCACTAAAAGGAAAAGATCTTTTTCTTACTGACATTAGGATACCGGTAAGTTCTAGTTACTATGAACTTGTTAAAAATCAGCTGTTTTGATCCTAAAATAATTCTGTGATTTTATCCTAAACATTCAGTATTGGCATTTATTTAACTCTAAACATATTTCATTTTTATTATTTTGTGATCAAGGATTTATTCATATATCACTCATCATGAAAACACTTATCACTCTAACTGTTACACTTATCTTATCATTTTTCTTTAGTCAAGCCCAGGCTAGTTCTACCTTAAAAAAGGATTTTATAACCGGCAATCCAGGTATTGTTTCAATACATAAGATGACTTTTGGGCCAGAAGGTATTTTATTTATTGGGGATAGTAATGCTGCACAAGTTGTAGCTATAGACTTTAGTGAACATCCTAAATTGGATAACTCGAAAGTGAAATTAGACAATCTAGATAAATTGGTTGCTGATATGATGGGAACCACTATTGATCAAGTTCAAATTACGGATATGGTGGTTAACCCAAATAACAATAATATTTATCTTTCTATTAATCATAGCTCTGGAATACCTATATTATTAAGAGTTGAGGACAATGTCCTAAAGCAAGTACCTCTTGATAATGTGTCTTATACTAAAACTACGTTATTAGATCCTATTTCTAAAGAAGCAGAAGACCGAAGAGGACGAAAATTAAGAAAATGGGCCGTTGCGGATATTAAATATATAGATGGAAAATTATTATTATCTGGACTAAGTAACAAAGAATTTGCCTCTACATTTAGAGCTATCGATTTTCCGTTTTCTGAGACACAAAATTATAGTTCTTTAGAAATTTACCACGCTGCACACGGTAAGTACGAAACACACGCACCTATTAAGACATTTATTCCAACAAAAATCAATGGAGAATTACAAGTTTTGGCTGGTTATACTTGTACTCCATTAGTTATTTTTCCTATGAATAAAATGAAATCAGGAGAACATCAAAAAGGAAGAACAGTGGCTGAACTTGGAAGTGGCAATTCTCCTATTGATATGATAGAAATTGAAAATGAAGGAAATCGATATTTATTAATTTCTAATAGTAACAGAGCATTAATGAAAATTGATTTTAAAGATTTAGAAGCATATCAAGGTGAGTTAACTAAACCTGTAGTGAAAAAAGGAGCAGCCGAAGGTGTAGATTATGTAAATCTTCCATATGTTAATGTACAACAGTTAGATAAAATGGGTAATAATGGTTTTGTAATTATCCAAAGAGAATCTAACGGAAATCTGGCTCTTAAAGCAGGTAATAGCTGGTGGGTAAAGTAATCTGTCCCATTGTTAACCTGAACTATTGACTTGTTATTGTGAAACGATATTATTTTGGAATTTTAGCATTAGTTGTTACTAACTTATTGTTAGGTCAAACATCTGAAAATTACATTTTTAATAAAAATGAAGTTATTATACCCAAGAATATATCGGTAGCTCAGGATGTATCTGTTTTTAAAGGAGAAATTCCTGAAAATAAAATAGCTGTTTCTACTAGGATTCTAGGAAAAATTCAGGAAAAGCAAAATACATTAAGCTTTATACCTGTAGTCCCTTTTGGGTGGAATCAAAAATATACCGTGGTATACAATCATACCATCAACTATTTTTCTTTACCAGTTCCTAAAGGTTACGAATCATTAAAAATACTAAAAGTGTATCCGAGTACTTCCAGAATACCCTCCAATATTTTAAAATGGTACGTTAAGTTTTCTAGACCAATTAATGAAAATAATATTTATAAATATATTCAATTTGTAGATGAGTCTGATAAACCAATAGATAGAACAATATTACCCCTACAAAACGCTTTAATCTCCAAAGATGGAACTTTATTGACCATTTGGATAGAACCAGGAAGACAAAAACGAAATCTAATTCCAAATAGACAGTTAGGGTCTGTGTTCATCCCTCAAAAAAAATATAGATTGGTGATTTCGGAAGAAATTAAAGATCATAACGGCGTAAATATGGTAAAAAACTTCTCTAAAGAGTTTACTACTACCGTTGCAGATAGAAATAAACCAAACATAAATAATTGGGAAATTAAAATTCCTAACATTCATTCTGTATCCAATCTACTAATAAATTGTGAAGAACCAATAGACTATGGCAGTAGTATTGGTAATATAAAAATACTAGATAGTGCAGGACAACTTATAGATGGTATCTGGGAGCTAAAGAAGGATGAAACAGTAGTTTCATTTATACCAAAAAGAAACTGGAAAAAAGGGAAATATACTATAATTTTTGGACCTAGTATAGAGGATTTAGCTGGTAATAATCTAGATCACTTATTTGATAATGAAATCCAAAAAACTTCAAAAAATAACCATCCATATAAAACCTATACACTAGAATTTGAATTAAAATAAAAAAAGACAGTAAAATACTGTCTTTTTTATAACTAAGTAGGAATTATGTTCTCAATAGTAGTTTTGAGACGAATTTAGGATTTTTAATTACCTGCAAGTAAGACAAACGAATTACCTGACACTGGCGACACATTATAACTTTTTACATTTTTAAGTGTCTTCATATATTTTTCTGCTTCTACAAAAGCACTTTCTAAAGGACTAACTGTCGATTTTTTATTCAACGTAATTGTTTTAGAAATTTGTTCCCCATTGGTATATTCTATTGTGATCTTCCATCTTTTTACAGAATGAAAATTTCTAGAGATTAAAGAATTATCTTCTTTAACACTCTTCTTCTCTTTTTTAGTTTTTTCCTTTTCGTTTACTGGTTCGGTTGTCGCATAACCTAGAGATACACAGAGTAAGGCAGTAATAAGTAAGAGTTTCATAGTAGATGATTTTTGGTTTTGACGAATATACATACATAATTTGATTAATCAAATTTTTTTTTAATAAAATTTTATTTGAATATTAAAAAAATACATGTATGTTTGAATTATGGTAAATAAGAATTTAAAAAAGCTCCTGAAAAAAAGTAAAGGAGCCAAAACGGTATACGGTATTTCTAAAACATTAGGAGTAAGTCCGCAAGCAGGAGATTATGTAGTAAAGCGTAAAAACTTGGCTAAAGATTTCGAAAGACTGCAAAAAATTGCAGATTATATGGAAGTAGATATAAAAGATATTATAGACGGAAAATATTAAACAACTACCCTACTTATTTGTTTGTATATAAATAATTTATGATACTTATATACTAATTATCACCTTATAAATCTTTCCAGAAAATCATTATTTAGTAGATAGTTAATTGGATAAATAGAAATTAAACTCAAACTTTATAACTATATTTCCAAAACAAACAACTTATACAACATACTATTTAATGAGACTGACCTTCATTATTTTTATTTCCTTTTTATTATATAATTCTTCTATTTCTCCTGAAACATATATCGGAAAATGGCAAATAGAAGGAGGTTCAATTATTGAAATTTACCGGAATAAAGATCTTTTTTTTGGTAAAATAAATAGACGCGCCGAGAATCCTATTTCTAATTTTAATGGCCTAGACAACAAAAATCCTGACCAAAAATTAAGACAACGTCCTTTATTAGGGATGGATATACTTAACAACTTAAGTTTTATAGACGGAGAACTAGATGGCGGAACAATTTATAATGCCGATAGCGGAAAAACATACTCAGTAAAAGTATGGATTGATTCGGATAACCAAGATAAATGTTACATAAGAGCCTACAAAGGTATTTTATTTAAAACTTTTGAAGCCATACGTGTAAAAAACTAATTAACTAGTTTTTTCTTACCATACGGTAAAAAAAATGGGTACAACTACATTGCACCCAATTAACTAATACCGCTATAAATTAACCTATTCATCTTCTAATAAAGTTATTTTATTCTTCAATCTACCTACTTGTTCACTTGTAAATTCTTTTCTTAGATAGGGTCTTATCTCACTCATAATATTTCCCTCTACGGGATAATGTAACAATCCTAAAGAATGACCAATTTCATGAGGTGTTGTTGATGTATACAGAAAATCATCAGTAACCAAAGCTCTCTGATCTTTTCCTATTCCTGCAATACCTATAGTATTTGATCTTTTAATTATATATATACTTACTCGATTATGATGGTATGAATCCTGAGTTTGTTGTAAGAACACACTACACTCTTGACCTCTGTTGTCTTTTAAATCATATAATTCATCATTAATTATTGTTCTAACATCTCCTTTCTGCAACTCAACACCATATCGATGAAAGAAACTTCCATTAAGAAATTTTATAAATTCCACTTCATTAAGATCATATTGCATAACTGAAGATCTTTGAGATGAAGGTAGTACATAGATTATATCTACTTTTAAAACTACATCAATATCTTCAGAAAAAACTTGTTCAATCTGATATGGTGTGTAGTCATCTTCTACTGTACAGGAAACAAACGCTAATAATAAAACTACTATTTTTAATAATTTCATGGCTATTTTTTTTAAGTTAAACATCTATCATTTAGATGAGATATATTTCCGAATAGAGATAGGTCGGGAACAGAATACTCATCACTGAGTTTTACTAAGCCATTTTATTTAAAAACAAATAAATTACACGAAGATGATTTTTAAGAAGATCGATCTATTCAAATATAATTTTAAGTATTAATAAATTATATGATAATTATCAGTTTAAAGAATACAAACATCTATAAGACACGTAAATAGTTAGCCTTAACAATAAAAAACATCCATAAAATGGATGTTTTTTAGAATTGAATTAATGCAGAATAATAACTGCTCTAAGGGTAAACACAGATTTTTCTTATTAAAAATCAAACAGATTAAATTGAAATAACACAATCTGTTTGATTAAAGGTTGTACAAACGCTCTTTAAAATAGTACTTAAAGAGCGATAATGCACACATACTAAAAGGGGATGTTCGAATAAATTGGGGCTATTGGTTGGGGCCTGAAATTATTTTTATTTTTCTTCTTCTATTTTCTCTAATGTCTTTTTAAGTCTATCTATTTGTACACTTGTGAAATCAGTTCTAAGATAAGGTCGTATCTGACTCATAATATTTCCCTCTTCTGGATAATGATGAAGACCTAAAGCATGTCCTATTTCGTGTGGAGCCGTGGATGTAAACAAAAATTCATCAGTAATTAAAGCTCTTTTATCTTTACCTATTCCAGCAATAGCAATTGTATTTGATCTTTTCATTACAAAAATATTTATTCTATCCTCACGGTAATAGTCCTGGGTTTCCTGCAAAAACACACTAGATTCGCGCCCTCTATTATCTTTTAAATCATATAATTCATCACTATTTAACGTCTTTATGTCACCTTTCTCTAAACCTATTCCATATCTATGAAAGAAACTACCATTTAGATTCGCTATAAAATCATTTTCATTTAGATTATAAGAAGATTTTCCCGAAACACCTGTTGGCTGTACATATATAATATCGACTTTTATAGTTTTCTCTAAGTTATCCGAAAAAATTTGTTCAATCGCATACGAATCAGAGTCATCCTCTGCAGCGCAGGAAACAAAAATCGATAACACAAATAATAGTTTTAATAATTTCATGGCTTGTTGTCTTTTTTTTGATTGTTGATCTTATATTTTAACTATATCAGTAAGTCTATTCTTACCTATATTTAATAAATTAAAATGAGTCTAACTTTTTAATTAAATAAGCCTTTAATTAATTTCTAACGAGCGCAAGTAATTATTGCTTGTAATCGTTATTAATACTTGTGTGAGAGTGAGTGTGATAATCGATCAATTCAAAGATAGAGAATAATGTCGCTTACATAATGGGGTATTTTCCCCCATGTATAAATATTAACTATTTATAAAATAGCGTGTTAACTTAAATTTTAACAAAAAGTAATTGTTAATATTAAAACTAGGATATTAAGCTGAAATTCTTTTGAGTACAGCGTAGAATAAGGAGTTAAGGATTTTAACAGTTGAAATGTTAAATTTTATTATTTACGGTTAAACCGTATTCATGGTACTGCAAAAATAAAGCATGACTAAAACCCAGTATATAAGCACTTTAACATATAAAAATAGAAAGTTTAACAAAATTAACAATGTATTTTAACGGCATTAAACGTTATTTCAACGAAAGTATTACGTATTTCACCTAAATTTTACCAGGACAGAACACAAAAACATATTTTTCTTTTCCAAAATCGATGAAAGATTACAAATTATCAATCAAAATAATATGGTTTGAATATTGTTATATTTGACTTCATTATATACCTGTATCAATTGCATCCAAAAAACAAACATAATTCTTCGTATAATTTTGAAGAACTTAAAAGTAATCATAGGGAATTATCTGATTACTTAATAAGCAATCCCCATAATAACAACGTCACTATTGATTTTTCTAATAGTCAAGCTGTTTTGGAATTAAATAAAGCAATTCTAAACTATTATTATGAAATTGAGAATTGGGATATCCCAAAAGGATCCTTATGCCCTCCTATCCCAGGAAGAGCTGATTACATACATCACATAACTGATTTACTAGCTGAGGATATAAAAAAATCAAGTCTTATTAAAGGATTGGATATTGGAGTTGGTGCTAACTGTATATATCCGATTCTGGGAGCAAAGATTAATGGTTGGAAAATGGTTGGATCTGACATTAATTTAGATTCGGTTTCTTATGCAAGAAAAAACATAGCATCTAATTATAATTTAAAAGATTATATAGAAATAAGGCATCAAGAGAACAATGCTAATATTTTTAGAGGTATAATTCAATCAGAAGATTATTTTCATTTTACTATGTGTAACCCTCCTTTTCATTCTTCTCCTGAAGAGGCAAAAAAAGGAACACAACGAAAATTAAATAATCTGTCTCGATCAGATAAAACGATTATTCCGCTAGAATTAAATTTTGGTGGACAGGCTAATGAATTATGGTGTAATGGTGGTGAAGCTTTGTTTATCAAAAGAATGATCAAGCAAAGTACCGATTTTAAAAATCAAGTCGGTTGGTTCACATCACTAGTATCCAAAAAAGAAAATTTACCTAAGATTTATAAACAACTTAATAAATTAAATACCATCTATAAAACCATTGAAATGTCACAGGGAAACAAGAAAAGCCGTTTTGTAGCATGGAAATTCCCTAAAGAATAGTACTTATAACTTATTCTGGTGGTCTTCCATGAATCTCTTCAAACTTCTCGTCAAAATTCTCTCTTAAATAAGAGTTAAGTTTTTTCCTATAGTCATCCTTCAACCAAGATAAAAAATTGTGGGTACTTCTACTGATACATTTTGCATAGCTCTGAATTCTGTGATCAATATCATCTCCTAACATTTTAGCTAACGCAATAGCATCATAAACATCTTCACTGTTTTCTATACAAATTTTAGCATGCTGAGCTATAGATCTTTCTAGTACAACTTTAGAAGACTCACCTTTTCGTACAGAATCTAAATATGTTTCTTTAATATCAAAATAAACTTCCTCGGAATTCGCAAACTCTGCTCTTAATTCCGCAGGCATTTCATGCTTAAACTTACTCTCTATATCCTCATCATTAAGGAGTTTATCCATATAATAATCAGGAGAGTTGAATATTTTTTGCCAATCCAAATCAGCTCCCCAAGGACCAAATCTATGATAGTTATTTCCTAAATCAATAACATTAAATGAAGATTTGTTCTTTAGAATTCGTGAGCCTCTACCAATCATTTGATAATATAAAGTCAAAGATTTTGTAGCACGATTTAAAATAATTGTATCTACTGTAGGTTCATCAAATCCTGTAGTTAAAATACTCACTGATGTCAAAATAGCATCCGGAGTTTCTTTAAACCACTGAAGTATCTGTTTTCTTTGTTTTTTCGTAGCTGTATTATCTAAATGTGCAATCGGATATCCCGCAGATCTAAAAGTGTCATACACATGTAATGAAGTGTTGATACCGTTATTAAAAATTAATGTCTTTTTACCTTTAGAATGTTTTTCATATGCCTGTAATAATTGACTAAGCATATTACTATTAGTATATAAATCTTCGGAGGATTTTACAGTATAATCACCATTAGATCCAACTTCTAAGGAAGTTAATCCCATGTTATACGCAAATACTTCTGCACGTGCCAGAAATTCATTTTCTATTAGGGACTCTATAGTTTCACCAACAATTAGTTCATCATAATTGTCCTTCATTGGTAACTTTATATTAGAACTTAACGGTGTTGCGGTAACTCCTAAAATAAAAGATCTCTCAAAAAACTTAAATAATTTAGTAAAAGAATTATAATGTGCCTCATCTATAATCACCAAACCTATATCAGAGATATCCAATTTATCTTCATTTAACCTATTGTTCAAGGTTTCTACCATTGCTACGAAACAACTATATTTTTCTTGATCATCTAAGTTAGCTTTACTATCAACTACTTTATTATCTACACCAAAACCTGTAAGCATATTAGATGTCTGCTTACATAGTTCTATACGATGCGTCATCACCAATACTTTTCGATTATGATGTTTTAGATATTGTCTAACTATTTCAGAAAAAATAACCGTCTTACCTCCTCCAGTTGGTAACTGATATAAAAGATGGTAATCCTCTCTAGCATCCTCAAAGCTTTTAAAAATCCTATTTATAGCCCCTTTTTGATAGCTATATAAGTCTTTTCCTGTTTTCTTTTCTTGTAATTCTGTAGTTGACTCCGACATATTTTCTCATTTCTAGGGCTGCAAAACTAATTCCTTTTATGCATTTTTGCAGAATTTTTATCATAAAATATGTCATTATTTTTTTACAATTGGTTGTTAAACAAGTAAAATTGGATATCTTAATTGTATTATTCGGTTAATAATTTGACTTCAAAATGTATTTCATCCGATAATAAATTATTTTTTAAGTTCCCGAAAACACTACCTGATGCGTATGTTATATCCCACCTTGTTCTATCAATTATAAATTTAGAGATAAAAATCAGCTTACTATTATTATATGTAATGTTCGCCTCAAACTCTATGGATTGTTTGATATCTTTAATAGTTAAATCTGCTGTTATTAAAACATTGGAATCATCATTGTAGGTTACATTTACTATAGAAAGTTTAGCTACAGGAAAATTCTCTGTATCAAAGAAATCAGAATTTTTTAAATGATCTACTAACATCTCACTATACCCTCCATCTATATTGGCTATGGTATTCATGTTTATTATGAATTCTCCTCCAGTAACCTTTTCTTTTTCTTTAAAAAATTCACCACTAATGAAATCTACAGTTCCATAATGTCCGCTAGTATGGAGTTTATTAAAACCTTCCCATCTAATTTCACTGTTTTCCTTATCTATTTTTAGGCTATTGCCGTTTGTAGTTTTTGGAATTGGTTTCTTTTCGAGAATATCAATTAATTCTATATCGTAATGTAATGTAGAATCAGGATGCGGGAATGAAATGTTTCCAGTTCTTTTGCTTAAAGAAGGGGGAACTATTAATTTTCGTACCTCTCCTTTTTTCATACCTAACAACCCTTCATCTACTCCTTTTATGACTTGATCTCCGCCTACTAAGATCTTAAGAGGCTCTTTTCTGTTTCTAGAAGTATATACTAAAGAATCATTTGTGTACTTTGTTGTTTCGTGAATAAGGACTTCTTGTCCTTTCTCTACCATAGGTCCTGAACCATTTTTTACAACCTTATACCGAAGTCCCGACTCCGTTGTAATAAAACTCGTTTTCCCAGAACATCCAATAAACAATATACTTAATACTAAAACTATATATATTTTAACAGTATTATTAATCAATTTATAATGTTGAATTGTTACTTTAGTTTTCATCAATTTTCTTATTTTTAATTTTATAAAAACGAAAGTAATTTAGGGCTTACCTTACTTTACTAAATCAATTGTAAAAAAGTGTATCACAATTGTAAATTTTTATTTATTTATAGGATAGAATCATATTATGAAGGATAAAATCAAAATATTTGTTGTTATAGTTATCTCATTAATAGCGTTTCTATCGATCCATAGTTTTTCTTCTAAAAAAGTTTCATTTTATCCGGAAAAAGTTAAAATAGCCTTAAGAAATGTTGGCAATAAGTTATTGCTTAAAAATGGTGATTCTACATCATTGGTGTTACCAGTAAAAGAAGTATCAAAACAAGTGTTTGAGCTATCATTTCAAAAAGATGTAGCCATTAATCCAGAAATATTAGTATCTATTATTGATAATGAGCTAAGAAATGCAGAGCTTCCTGATGAATATATTACTGAATTAATTAACTGTAATACAAATGAAGTTTCTTATAGTTATGAAATATTTGGACCATTAATAGAAAATGACATCCCGTGTCTAGGAAGAAATCTTCCTAAAAGTTGTTATACAGTAAAAGTAATTATGCTAAAGGATCAAAACTCTTCCTTATATAGTGCGATGGGTAGTACATATACTATTTCTTTAGGATTATTACTTATTGTTCTTGTTACTGGAACAACTTTCTTAAAAAAGAAAACAAGAAAAGACAATATAGATCAAACATCAAATCATATTCTTTTAGGGAATCTGATATTTTATCCTAATGAACAAAAATTAAGTAATAATACCGGCGAAACATCATTAACAGCAAAAGAAAGTGAACTCCTTGCTATTTTTGCACAATATCCAAACAAAATTGTAAAAAGAGAGCAATTGATTAAACAAGTTTGGGAAGACAATGGAGTTATTGTTGGAAGGAGCTTAGATATGTTTATTTCTAAATTACGTAAAAAACTAGGTAAAGATTCTGAAGTAAAGATCACTAATGTTCATGGTGTAGGTTATAAATTAGAAATAATCTCATCTAATTGAACCAATACTGACTTTTTTTGAAAGATTTCTCTACATTCTTAACATACTCTGGAATTAGTACCATTTTTTTTCTAATGCTACTACTTACTCACACTTGGAAAAAACGTGAAGCAAACAGAATTCTTGCAAGTATTCTTTTAAGTTTTTTATTTCTTTTTATAACCTATGCTTCTTCGTATCTAAAATGGAATTTTCTTAGTATCATAGTATCGCCTATCGGTTTTGTTGCTCCTTTTGTATTAGGTCCGTTAATCTTTCAATACATCAAAACAATTTATACATCCAATATAAATAGCAAAAGTTTTATATATAGTTTACTACCGTTTGGGATTGCTTTTATTTTTTATAGTATTCCCCAATATATTTTTGGATTACCTGTAGATGAGGAAATAACCTTGTTAAGAATTGTTTCTATCGTTATTCCTTTTTTAGGTATACTACACCTCTCCTATTACCTGTTTTTAAGTAATAAGTTATTAAATCGTTTTAAAAAACTAGTAAAGAATAATTATGCCAATTTAAAGAGATTAGATCTAAAATGGTTATCAATATGGATTCGAGGATTTATTGTTTTTTTAATTATAGATCTGATTAGTGGAGTAATAATTGTTTCTTATCCTATTATGCCTATTTTCATATACACCAATCTCTTTTATTTAGTATTACTAATTTGGTATATTGGATATTTTGGTATTAATCAAACTCAAGTTTTTTTGATTAAAGAAATATCTCAAAATCCGATTAATGATTCTGCAAACAGATCTAAGTCATTTTTCAATTGTGAATCAGAAGAACTTTTAAATCTTAAATCTCAATTACAAATCAAGTTTAGAGAAGAAAAGCTTTTTAAGGAACAAGATCTTTCCTTGAAAAAAACAGCCGATATTCTGAATGTTTCCGACAAAAAGTTATCGCACTTATTGAATATCTGTATGGATTCTAATTTTTATGAATATGTAAATACCTATCGGGTTTCTTATTTTAAAGAACAGTTAGAACTTGGAGTTGCAGAGAAATTAACTCTATTATCTATTGCTTTCGATTCTGGTTTTAACTCTAAAGCTACTTTTAATAGAGTTTTCAAACAACAAGTTGGAATGACACCAATAAAGTTCAAAAAACAATTAGAAAAAAAGTCTCAAAGCTTCCATTGAGTCGATTGAAACATTGTTTATCTATTTATTTGCCAATCAAATTAATCTGATAAATAATATCTTATGAATTCAATCAATAATACTAATGATTCTATAACATCAGTTACAAATCAATATCAAAAATCAAAAAAATACATCCTATTAGTACTTGGTATTTCTTGGATCTTTGGATTTTCTACTACTACCCTTTTAGATTTTTCAGATCCTATTGCATACACTATTATAACTTTCATTTACGCATTTATTCCTGCCATTATCGCAATTATAATTAACAAAAATGAAGGAGGATCCTGGAAGGATTTAAAATTTTTTAAACCAGATTTCAAAAGTTCATTATATTCATTTATAATTCCTATTATTTATTTTGCCGCCGTTATTAGCATTCAGATGCTCTTAGATATAAGAATTATAAAAAGTTTAGATCAGATTAATCAAACTCCATTAACCCTTTCTCTTTTATTGATATTTGGATATCCAATTACAGTATTTCTAATACTCGGAGAAGAAATTGGATGGAGAGGATATCTTCAAGAAAAATTAATGAACAGTTTCGGAGCTTTTACAGGAATTTTTCTTCTTGGATTAGTTTGGGGTATTTGGCATATGCCTATCGCGCTTCAAGGCTATAATTTCCCAAATCACCCTTATATAGAAGCTTTTATAACCTACCCACTAGTTGGTATGGCACTTTCCCTAATTATTGCTTACCTAGGTTTTAATCGTTATTCTATTTTTATAGGAGCATTAGTACACGCTAGTAATAATCATTTCGGAGGTACATTTCTCACCTTAACAGAAACTAATAATGAATTTGCTCATTCTATGATTTTTAATGGTTTTTATGTAATAATCATATTAATTTTTGGATACTTATGGAGAAGAAAAACATTTAAGAACATAAAATCTTAAAGACTTAAAACAGGATATCTTCTCGACACTGAGAAGATATCCTATTAAATAAAGTTACTAATGATGCTCTTTTTGTCCAAAAGGTTTAAGTATGATTCCTGCACTTAGTATAAATCCATCTGTAGGAGCATAGATTTCTGCAAAAGTAGGGTCATTAGCAGGAGGCAAAACTAAAGGAGAAAACCTACTCTGTCTTCTGTCTGTAAAGTTTTCGAAGTTGACAAAGATTGTCCCCCAATTAAAATTACGCATTCCTAGCAATCCCATTAAAACATAATCTGTAGTTTCTGAACCATTAGAAAGTAATTGTTTACCTGTATAATAGGTTTCAAAACCTATTCGCCATTTTTCATTTTCATACATAAAAACACTTCCTGCGTTATGTCTTGCCGTTAATGGTTTTTGTGGGTTTCCATCCAAATAATTTAGTTGAGTATCTATAAAAGCATAATTAAGAAACCATCTAAAGTCTTTATAACTAAACTTAATATTTGTTTCGGCTCCTTTGCTTACAATATTATCATTCGCATTTTCATATTCAAAAAAACCAGTACCAGTATCACTAAGTAATAATCCATCTTGGATAGCAGTTACATAGAATAACTGATTAATAGAAAAATCTATCTCATCCGTAAGGTAGGTCTCATAATTAAAATCTAGGTTTACTCCGTAAGACCTTTCTGCTTCTATACGAGTATCATCAATAGCTAAAACATTATTGAAATTAATTAGTTCTGCTTCTTCAGTAAAGATATCTGGGATCTTATACCCTAATCCACCTCCAATCCTACTGGAAAAGGAATTATCTGATTTAAATAACAATGATACTTTGGGTAACGGAAAAAATCCCCAATCATCAGCATAATCAGCTCTAAAACCAGTTTCTAATATCCAGTTTTCAGAAAAATCATAAATGTTATTAATAAATAATCCAGCAGTTACATCATTCTGATCTCTTTCTAAAGAACTAGAATCTTCATCAAAATCTATGGTATATAAATTAGCTCCAAAAATCCAATCAGTTCTCTGCCCATCTTTCTTATATGCTATTTCTGTAAAAGAATTAATTTGAGTTCCACTAAAATTAATATCTGGAACGATTAAATCACGATTAAAATAAGCGAAACTATTTTTTATGTTTATGGATCTTAAACTATCAATTTCTGTAGTATAGACGGCTTGTGTACTTACTCTTTTTGAAACATTTTCTTCTGTGTATAAATTATTATCGTCATTTTCAATCCCATTAACATCTCCTCCTATTCTATCATCATACGTTCCATTTACACCAAACCAAAACGTAGTTTTATCTGATGGATAGTAGAATAACTTAGGGTTTATAGAAATAGACTTAGTACGCGGTAAATTACTAAAACCATCATCCTCAGGATCATATTCTTTTTGATAATGACCAGATCCATAGAGGGTAATCCCAAACTTATTATTACGCTTACTAAAGAAAGTATTAAGTGTAGTTCCTAAAGCGTGTGTTTGCGTAAGCATAATATCTAAATCTGGTTCTTTTTCTGGTGTTTTAGAAATTAAATTCACTAATCCTGCAATAGCTCCACCACCATAAAGTGTAGAAGAACTTCCTTTGATGATTTCAAATTGCTTTAAATCTAAAGGAGGAATATGCAAAATACTAAGACCACTCGAAAACCCTGAATATAAAGGAAATCCATCCCTTAATAACTGAGTATATCTACCATCTAATCCTTGAATCCTTATATTAGAATTCCCGCTACTTAATGATGTTTGCTGCATCTGTATTCCTGTACTTTCTCTTAACACCATAGAGATATTGGTAGCATTCATAGCATTTTTCTCACTTAGCTCTTCGCCACCAATAACTTCTATCCTAGTTGGAATTCTTTTTATAGTTCGAGTGCTTCTATTAGATTCCAAAAACACTTCCTCCAAAGCTTCCCCATTTTCCTTAAGATACACAATCAATACTTCCTCATATGGAATTTCTAAATTGCGATCTAAAGAATTGAATCCTAAAAATGATATTTTAATATTATAATTTCCTTTAGGAATATCATTAATAGTTGCCATACCATCAAGTCCGGTTATACTACCTTTGTCCATATCTTGGATATAAACGGAAGCACCAACTAAAGGTTCTTGATTTGTCTCATTAAGTACTTTTATATTTAAAACACTATTTTGCGCATGAGTATATGCACATAGCGATATGAAGAGCATTACGCTCCATATTATGTTTTTCATTCTAAAATGATATTATTTATTAGATAAATGTATTCTTCCACTTTTATTCTGTGAAAGCCAATATTATATTCATCAAATAAATTGAGGCGGTTGCCAAATATTAGGAAGATAAAAGAAATTGTACTCAGGTTGATCTGTAAAATCATCTTTTGATATGATTGTACTTTTAACCTCTATATCAAATGGTTTTATCAATTCGTAAGTAATTGTAAGTCCACAACAGGTACAAACACATAAGGAAGCACAAGAATCATCTGTATCATCGGAATGATTATGGTTCTTATCATTTATTGACAATTCATCTTGATGTTCTACATTAAAAGAATCAGAGCATGGCGCTATTGTCATAGCTAATAAGAAAACAGATAATATTACGGTTAGAAATCTCATGTGTTTTACAAAGATATATGAAATAGATGGCAATGTTTACTTCTCTCCAACTAAAATCCAAATTCGTTTATCTTTCTCGTTTTTCCACCTACCAAAATCTTTAATTTCTGTTTTAATTCTAAATCCAGAATCAATCAATTCATCTTTTACATAGTGTATAGCTAACGTATGTGCTTCTGTTTGTTGATTTCTTGATTTATTAAGCATATGTTGTTTAAACTTTTCTATAACAACTATTTTTCCTTTAGACTTAAGAGCTTTCTTTACATGTTTTAATATTTTTATATAATCCTCCATTTCGTGATATGTATCAAGAATAATTGCAACATCGAGAGACTCATCTAGTAATTTAGGATTATCATAATCTCCTAAAATTGTAGTTACATTTTTTAAGTTTCTTTCAACAAGATATTTATTTAACTTTTCTAGCCTATCCTTTCGAACATCAACTGAAAATACTTTACCAGTTTCTCCTACTTCCTTGGAAATATGAATCGACAAGTATCCTTCGTGACAACCAATATCTGCAACAATACTTCCTAATTCAATTCCGGCTATTTCAAAAATTTCGGAAACTTTCATCCAAGTATCTCTTTCTTCCCAATCATATGCTTTATACTGAGCATTTGTTATTTGAAACCCTAATAGAATGAATAGAAATAAAACGATGTTATACGCTTTCATATTGTTAATATTTCATGATTAACATTGATTATATGATAGTTAGGTAAATTAAAATAGCTTATAATTAAACTACATCTATGTTTTTTAAGAAAAGTTTGTGCTTTATTTATAGGAAAAAAAGGATATTGAGCTAAAATTCTATGTAACACAGTCATTAATTATTCTTCTTATACAATAGATCATAAATTAATAATGAAAAAAGAACTACTTATTATACTTGGGGTATACCTATGTAATTGGATATTAAGTCTAATTCTTTTTGTTATAGGTGCCATGGTAATTGCTGATGTTACCTTTTTAGATTCTTTTACATATTTTTTTGAAGCATTACAAAGAACTAACTTTCTTAAAGCAATTCATGTTTTATTTATTATACTTTATTGCTGTTTTCTAATTTTCAGGTACTTCATTAGGTTACAGAGAAAAAAAGGTTTCAAATTAATGGCAAAACAACTATCACTAAGACTCTTTACCCCTGCCATCGTATTATTCGGTATTTATAAATTTATTGTCATTAAAAATAGCTACGAAAACTTCCAATATAATTGGATTCCTGCGGTAGAAAACAAAAGTGGTATATCTAAAGATTTATATGAAATAGATGGGAAACATCGTGGAATGAATGTTTTTGGTTGGAATAATGATCATACGAAGGCAATCAATGATTTAATTAAATCTAATATAGAATGGGTTGCTATTGTTCCTTTCTTAGATCAAGAGGATGAACAAACATTAACAATGCGGGTTCCTAACGAAATTGGGCAATGGTCGCGAAGAGATAGTTTGCATATCAAAACAATTAAAGAACTGAAGAAAAAAAACGTACATATCATGCTTAAGCCTCACCTGTGGTTATCTAATGGATGGAGGTCAAATATTACACATACGAATGAATCCAATTGGGATACTTGGTTCGACTCTTATCGTGCTAATATGATACATTATGCGAAAATGGCAGCATTAACAGAAGTTGAACTGTTTTGTATTGGGACTGAATTAAAAAGCTCGCTAAAAGCTCAGCCAAAAAAATGGAACTTATTGGTTAAAGAAATCAGAGCTATTTATAAAGGGAAACTCACCTATGCTGCAAATTGGGATGGAGAATATGAGTTAATTGATTTTTGGAATGATATGGATTATATAGGTATTCAAGCATATTTTCCTTTAACCCAAAAATCAAATCCAGAAATTAATGTCGTTAGGAGTGGGTGGAAAACACATATAGATCTGCTAGAATCATTATCCAAAAAACATAATAAACCCATCTTATTTACAGAAGTAGGATATAAAAGTGAAGCTTCAGGAACCATCAGGCCTTGGGAGTGGGGTTCAGCACTGAGTATTTTATCTAAACAAAAATCTGATAAAACTCAGCAAATAGCTTTTGAAGCATTATACCAAGAATTATGGAATAAAAAATGGTTTGCTGGCACCTATATTTGGCAATGGAATACTCAATCAAAAAAAGAAAATGCTGCCACAGACCTTGATTTTTCTCCAAGGTATAAGCCTGCAGAAAATACAATAGCCAAATGGTATTCTACTACCAATTGTGATTAAAATTTAGATAAAAAGACAGCTGGATTGTCACGCGCTATAATATCAAATTCTTCTACAGTAAGATTCCCAGTTGTAGTAGCTACCAAATTCTTTTCGGCAGAATGATTTCTAACGACATAGAAATCGGTCCCAAATAAAACTTTATCTCCTAATTTAGGATTATTAATAGTTTGCCTTAACAATGGAAAAATTTGATCATCATGTAGGATATAACTAATATCGGCATATACATTATCATGTTGTAACATCATACTACAAATAATAGAATACCAGTCAACATATTTCCAGCAATCCTGGAGTTTTTTCCAACTAAATTTTTGATTAGCAGTGTATAAAAAATCTATTCCGAAATCTGGTTCTTTTATTAATTCATTACTGTATCCGTATCGATCTAGCTCTAAATACTTATTCCACTGATCTTCTCCACCAAAATGAGCAAAACAAATTTTAAGATGAGATAAATTATATTTTAATTCTGTATTTAAATCAGTAAATCCAAATAGATCTCTTATATCCTGTCTACATTGGCTTACTAAAATTCGTAATAATTCTTCTTTAAGTAACACCAAGTAATTCATAGGATGTGTAAAATTTAAAGAAAAGTCCTTGTTTTTACGTTGTGGTAATAATAAAGGCTCATAAATTTCATTTTTAAGGTTTACAATCTCTTTAAAGATTGGATGCGACTCCCATTCCTTTTTCTTTGCTCCTCTATAAAATATTGTTCCCTTAATACAATGTGTCATAATTGGAAGTTGGTTATCTGCTGCATATTTCCAAAGTGGCAATAACTCTTCATCAAAAGGATAATAGCCTAATGCCGGGTAAATTTTAAACCCATCAAATTTTTTATCCTCTATGTATTCTTTTATAAAACAATCCTCTAATGTAACTGTGCCATTATTAAAAGTGTATTTAAAATGATCCTTTTCGTCTTTTATTCTGCGCGGTTCAGCAAACACGAATGGAAGAAAAGCATCTTTATTAATACTGTTTTCCTTTATATCAGCTAATTCTTGCATCTGATGTTGATAAGAATTTTCTGGTTTTAATCTACCAGCTCCCATATATTCCATATCCATTGGTAGAACTATAAATTTTGTTCCAGGCGGATATTGTTCTTTCATGGATGAAAAAATTTTACTTTGATTTTTATACAGAGTAAATCTCCCTAATAACAAATATCTTTCTAATAAATCTTTAGTCATCTTACCTGGTAGAATAGCGAAAAACTTAAAAGTCTTACTTAGAATAAACCAAATGAAATTACGTCCACTCTTGAAATAACTAAAAAGTATGAAAGAAAGAAGAATTTGCAGATATACATTTTTTATTGGAATCAACAGGTTATGATCTATTAACCAAGTCTGAAGTTTAACAACATATCCTATTATTTCATTTTGTTCGGGATTAAAAACAAGTGATAGCCATTTAAATATTATAAAAAACACATGAATAGTCAGTAACATTCCAATTAAAGACAACAATCCTGAAAGCAGTTTGTTTCTTCGTAATTTAATAGCTTTTAGTATTCTTTTACGTCTTTTTTCTATATAAGGATCCTTATATTTCCTATTATTACTTGATATGCTATTTTTAAATATTTTAAGTATTAATGTTGTATTTAATAAATAACTAAATGGCCAAGGAACAAAAGTTTTAGCTAAATATGGAGGAACATGTTCTCCTCTAAAAATATGGGTGTGACAATTTATTACAGGTTTTTTAGTACAATCACTCATAATCAATTGATTTAAAAAGAGTTATTTATTGTGGTTTATATCAAAGGGCTATCTATACTATATGTTCATTGGGATCTGAGCATATAAGGGTGCAATTATGAATTCTAAACCCAAATCTAATTTAATTTAGATTTAAAGTTGAATTATTAATGAAGTTTTTTTACCCTATCCTGGTACTCCTTCTTCTGAAGAAATTATATCATCAAGACAAATTACTATTTACAACAATTATGGTTAGTACTATTGGGAAACTAATTATTATGAAGTTTTGATAGAAAAATATTAATCTAAACTTATAGTATCATATATCTGTACTTTATTCCATAGCGAAGAAGCTTCTTTAATAAATAACAAATGAGCTTCTTCTTTTTGATATAAATCCTGCTCTTCTTTTGATGAAAAAGTAACGATTATAGAATACGTATATGTATTATCCACTACTTCTCGATCTGTACCTGCTGGAGTTCCAACAAAGTTAGTCTTCGCATATTTTGATGTATTAAGGAATTTAGTGAGAGATTTTTCAAAAAGTTCTCTTTCTTCAAGGTTATCAGGATTATTAAGCCATATGTAAACGGAGTGAACAAAGTTCTTATCAAATACTGGTTCTTTTTTATTGCAAGATAATACCGTAGAAATTAGTACAACAAAGATTAAAAACAAGAATTTTTCACCTATGTTATTATATATTTTTTGAAGGTTCATATTATTAATGATTAGTTAGATTTCTTAAAAATACGAAACAACTAGCAATCTTTATAATTCTAATATATTGAACAATAATTTACAATTAACAGCCTAAAGAAATTTGCGTTTAATTAGGTTTCTGCATACATTGTTAGCTCAAAACAACTTAATAATCAATTAATTATGAACACAACGAACAAATTACCTGTATGGTTTTGGGTCATCAGTATTATTGCTCTTATATGGAATATTATGGGAGTAATGGCCTATTTAGGTCAAGCATATATGACAGAAGAAATACTTAATGCAATGCCAGAAGCTGATCAAAATTTTTATAATAATATTCCTGCTTGGGTAACTGCTGTATTTGCTATAGCAGTTTTTTCTGGACTATTTGGTTGCATAGCTCTTTTGATAAGAAAAAAAATTGCCATTATACTTTTTATAGTGTCATTATTGGGGATATTAGCCCAACAAACGTACAACTTTTTCATACAAGATTTTGTAGAGCTATCTGGTCAAAGAGTGTATATGCCAGTTATAATCTTAGTATTCGCAATATTTTTAATATGGTTTTCTAAATTCTCTAACTCGAAAAGGTGGATTTCGTAAATCGTAATAAATAGAATTTAAAAAAAATCACAAATGGTATCTAATTTTAGATACCATTTGTATTATGTTAAAACAAACTTATTCATTGGATTGTAAGTCTTTTAATATATCTTCTGCATCATTGATATTCTTTCCATAGCATTTTTTAACCCATTTAGCAAAAAACACAAAAAAGGTAATCCCCATAGGTATAAAAACTAATAATGGCCAGAGGTTTTTAACACCTGTAAACATATCTTTTCCTCCCAAAATTTTAGAAGTAACTGGTAAAATAAAAAAGATTAGTAAAAAACTAAGGTAGTAGGATGTTTTTTGAAGTGATTGGAATTGTTTTTTATTTCTAGTATACTTTATTAATGTATCTCTATAACTATTTTCATAGAAATTGATCCCACTCATTTTATTAATAGACCTTAACGATAATATTGGTAATATAATTAGTATAATGGCGGATGATATACCAAAAAACATATTATACCAAGTTTCTAACTCATTAATATTCAATAAAATTAATAACGCCATACCGAAACAAATAATTGTTCCAAATATTTCTGGGTAAGCAATTCTATTCCATTTTTTTCTATACTGTTCTTGTGTCATCATCATAATCATTTTATCTGTTAGTTTTTTTTGTTTTTCTAATTGGCCGCTTATCTCAGACCATACGTTTTGCATTTCTTCTAATTCCATCTATTACCCTTTTTTAACTATTTGAGTTTTTAATTTTTGTTTTATCCTAGATATTCTAGTTCCCACATTGGTTGGTGTTAATCCTGTAATCAATGCAATTTCTTCATATTTCTTACCTTCTAGCAGTAATAGGATGAGTCCTTTTTCTAAATCACTAAGCATTTTAATATGTGCATACAGTATTTTTAATTTTTCTTCGAACTCTGTATTATAGTTTTCAGTTTGTTTAAGTACTATTTGATCAATCCCTACTCTATTTCCTTTTCTCTTTTCTTTTTTTAATCTTGTAATCGCAGTATTTAATGCTACTCGATACATCCAAGTACTCACCTTAGCATCTCCTCTGAAAGAATCATACGCCTTCCATAATTGATATACTATTTCTTGATATAAATCTTGCTGGTCTTCGGATTGATCTGTATAAACTGTGGTTATTTTAAAAATAACACCTTCGTTCTCTTTAATAATCCGAGTAAACTCTTCTTCTTTACTCATATTGAGTTTCTTTTTACCATTAGTATATGGTATTCCAAAAAAATCACAAAAAAATTAAAAATTATTAATAAAGCTATGAATTAAATGTGCTCAAAGCCTATAATACAAAGTGAAATATTATGCAGAAAAAAATACTGTAGTAAATAAGTGAAGAAAACTTATATAGATAATCGGATTAAAAAGAAAGAAGAAAATTGAATGATAAATAGTAGTTAAAAATCACTCCTTAACAACAATGATAGTTGCTTTTACTCCAGTAGTCAAATTCCATTCGTTGGCTGTAATAATATTACCTTGATCATCGTGGAGCTGAAACTCTGCTGTATTGGGTCCAGAAGTACCTTGATTAAGAGCTTCTATATCAATTTTATTAAATCCTTTAATAAGATCTATCTTAAACCCTTCGAAAATGCTATTTAAATAAACATTAGATCGGATTACATCATCATTTAAAAAGATACGGACTAAATCACCATCTACCGACTGATGATCGCGATAAATAAGATAGACAAATTCTGATTTACTTTTAAAATCTCCCAGATACTGATCTGACTTATACTCTTCCTTTATTTCTTTATCCTTTTGGAACCATTTAGGAACTACTTTAAAGTTAGGTTGTAATAGACCATTATCACCAGTCATATCAAAAGGCTTTTGAGTTCTATTAAACCTTATAGAATCTTTTGGACTTTTATATAAACTGAAGTTATTTTTCGGTTTAGTCAAACCTGGAGTAAGTTTATATGTGCTTGTTCCTAAAGTATTACTATTGTCATCTATTTTTATAGATGACAAAGGCTTTTCTATCTGTGAAATCATTGAATTCACAAAAAATAATAATAACACCGATATAACTGTAGATTTCATCTTCCTCACTCCTTTATCAGATATTGTCGTTAAAGATACTCATTCCCTTACTTTTTTTTATTATTAGTTATCAAAAACTCGACCAAACCACCAATATATTCAGTAAACCAATAAAAAAACCACTTTTATGAAAAAAACTCCTTTTTAAACTTGTAAGATAAATCCGATATCTTTTATTTTGTCATAAAAACAACCAATGATCTCTTATGCCGTCTGGACCTTATTATCCATCTTAGTTATTTTTTTAAGTTACAAGTGTTATTTATTAGCTTCTAATCTTAAAAAAAAGGACCAAGAACTAAGCTCTTTAAAAAATTCTTCTGAAAAGAAAGTACAAAAAAATCAAGAGTTTATATCGTCACTTAGTCAAGAATTAAGAACTCCTCTTTATGGAATTATGGGCTTGACTAATATTTTATATAATGAACATCCAGAATTAGAACATAATAAAAATCTTAAGTCTTTAAAATTTTCTGGTGATTATTTATTAACTCTTATTAATAATGTTTTACAGGTAAACATTCTGGAGTCGGATACAATTATTACCGATAAAAGACCAATTAATCTACGTGAACTTACTCAGAATATTGTACAATCTTTTGGTTATGCCACGGAAAACAGTGGTAATACTTTAGATTTAGATTTTGATAATGATATTCCAGAAAAATTACAAGGAAATCCAGCTATCCTATCACAGATATTAATGAATCTAATTAGTAACGCTTTACGATTTACTAAAAATGGAAACATTGTTTTTTCGGTGCATTTAATCAATAAAAAAGGAAAATTCAATAATATATCCTTTAAGATTAAGCATGATGGAAACGAAGTATCTGAAGAAGATGAAAAATCTATCTATCAAGAATTCATAGATATAGAAAAGGTTAAAAAGTCCTATTTAGGAACAGGAATAAATTCTACAATAGTAAAGAGACTTGCTAAATCAATAGATGGAGAAATCATTTTACAGAATAATTCTCAAGCAGGTTCTGAGTATGCTTTTGTATTAAACTTGGAAACAATTAACCCAAATAACAAAGGGGTCAATCCAGATGCAAATAATAACAAACAAAAAGCATTAATTGTTGATGATAATAAGCTTAATCTATTAGTTGCAGATAAAATACTCTCCAAAGAAAATTTTGAGTGTACGACTATCGATAATGGTTTTGATGCTATAGAACTTGCTAAAGATCATTCTTATGATATCATTTTGATGGATATAAATATGCCAAAGCTAAATGGAATTGGTACTACCAAAAGAATTAGAGAATTTGATAACAAAACACCTATAATTGCATTGACCGCAGTTGATGTCACGCAATTAAATAGACAAATTATGCAAGCTGGATTAAACGATTATATCCTAAAACCATATGACAAAAGCATCTTACTAGAGATGATTAACAAATACGTAGAAAATTAATATCTAGTAGATCACTATTTCTTGTCCTACGTTAAGAACAGAATTATATCTGATTTCATTTATTTTACATATTTCGGAAACATTAGTATCATGTTTCCTAGCTATACCGTGCAGCGTGTCACCCTTTTTTACTATGTAAATACTTTTTGTAGGATTTTTAATTTCATTTAAAGTTTCATCAATGTTCGTCTGAACTACAATCTTACTCTTTCTAGTAGAACGGTGAGATCTTGGCGTTATCCACTTCTTAGTAACCACTATATCATTTGCTCTTATTTTTGTGTCCGGAGAAAAATCAAATAGATATTCTGGGTGAATACTTTTTCCGTGATATCTTACTTCTAAATGTAAATGACTACCTCTAGCATTTCCTGACACCCCACCTTTACCAATTACCTGACCTTTTTCGACAATATCATTTTCTTTAACCAAATATTTCGAAAGATGTGCATATACTGTCTCTAAACCATTATAGTGCCTAATAACGACTGTTTTTCCATGACCTCCATGTCTTCTAGCATATCTAACCTTTCCTCTCAATAATGCTTTTACATTATCACCAGTCCTAAGATCAATATCTATTCCTTGATGTGGTCTACCCCTTCTCCATCCATATCTAGAAGTTACAACCATTTTATGATCTACTGGAGAAGAAAAAATTGTATCTTCAAAATGTAATAAAAAAGGATGTTTATTTTGCTTACTTCTCCAATAAGTATTGAATACTGTAGTACTCCAATCTTCATTATAAATTTTACTAAAATCCTTCTTAACAATGGTATCTACAGCATTGACAACAGGCATAACTTTTTTTCTATTTACTTTATATATAGGTAAATATGTTATACTTCCATCTAATACTAGTCTTTTATAATTCTGCAATATTACGTTATCTACTTTATCTGATTTTTGTGCAACAACCGTTTGCATTGTAACACATAATATTATTAATAAAGTTAATTTTCCCCTATTCAAAAACATGAAATTCCAAAAATTTAAATTCTAAAGTAAAGTTCATTCTGGGCGTTTCGTTTGTTATAAGACGATTTATTTATGGTCTCGTTACAACTATAATTATTTATTAACCAAACATTAGATTTATTAGCCAAACAGGCTAAAAAACTAAAGTATTGTAATTCAATTTATTACAAATAATTCGGCGATAAATTTACCGTAAAAATAATACGGTATACTAATTTTAGCAATTTTTTTTAACAATTTTTAAGAATTCAATGTGAAAAGTTTAGTAGGTAAAATTATAATAAAACTAAGAACAAGTAGTTTTAGGTAAGTATAAAAGATTAATTAAATAACCATGAAAAAAGTATTCACATTAATTGCAATATCGGGGGCTTTAATGACCACATCTTGCGTTTCGAAAAAGAAGTATTTAGCTCTGGAAGAAGATCTAAATAACACTCGTAGTACATTACAGAAAACAACAGTTGAAAAAGAAGAATTAGAATCTAAATTTGCTAAAATAGAAGCAAGAGTAGCTGATTATAATGCAAAAATAAATTCGTTAAAAGATTCTAATGATGAGAAAATGGTAATGGTAGATAACCTTGCGGTAATATCTAACAATACTAAAGAAAAAATGAAACAAACATTATCTCAGGTAGATCCAGAAAAACTTCAAGGAGCAAGAACTCTAGAAGATTCAATGAATTTAGCTGTTTCTCATAACCTAAAAAGTTCTTTAGACGATAGTTTAAAGGAGGATGAGGATATTTCTATCGACATTGATAACACTGTTGTGATGATTTCTATTTCTGATAAAATGCTATTTAATAGCGGAAGCTATCGTGTTAGTAACAAAGCAAATGATATATTAGAAAAATTAGCTCAAGTTATTAACTCTGAACCAAGTCTTGATGTAATGATTGAAGGTCACACTGATCCAAGAACGATTAGCACACCTGCATTAGAAGATAACTGGGACTTAAGTGTAAAAAGAGCAACTTCTATCACAAGATTATTACAAAAGAAGTATAATGTTGACCCATCTAAGTTAATCGCCTCTGGAAGAAGTAGCTATCAACCTTTAGTAGAAAATGATACAGAAGAGAATATGGCTATTAATAGACGTACTAGAATTGTATTATTACCAAATCTAGACAAGTTCTTTGCGATGCTATCATCAAACTAAGAAGAGAAAAGAAATTTTAAAAAAGGGATATGTATATAATACATATCCCTTTTTTCATTTGCATTCGTACAATTACAACCTAAAACATCAATTATCTTCTCAAAACACATTGATAAAACAATACTGTTTTATGATGATCTATTTTAATCAATATATGTATTAACACTTGTAGTCAATTTACAAGAGCTATGTAACATCTTTTTAAACTTTAGAGCCAAATGCTCATCATTAAACTTCATTGCTTCACTAATACTATTAGACAACACCAATTCCCCTATTAGATATTCTACAAAATAGGTTTGCTCATCAGTTAACAAAACATATTCAGTCATATAACATTCTTATTTTGGAACTCTATCATATTTTATATTCAGAATAAAATAATACAGATATATCATTTTTCTTGCCCAAATTTAAGTTTTAAGAACTTTACTTTTATCAGCCTCTCAAGTATGTTATCAAATTCTTATTCACAATCTCTCCTAAAGAAATTATAAAGCCTTTTTAAAACAAAAAAAAATCATATTTTTTTCGTAACTTATTGATGTTCAATTCTTAAAATCACTCCATCATGAAATCCTTCTTATTAATCATTTTTAGCTTTTTCTCCATAAATTCAATTTACAACACATCTAACACCTCTGATATCAATAATTTTAATCTAGAAGGTGTTTGGGATCTAAAACATCAATTTCTATATGATGATCATAATGAAATCTCTGATACTATTTTAAACCCAAATGGATATCGTCAGGTAAAAATGTATAGCAAAGGTAAAGTGATGTGGACTAGATATGACCCTGCTGACAGTAATGAATGGTTTGGTTATGGGACGTATTCTATTAAAGGTAATATCTTAGAAGAAAGATTAGAATACGCATCTGGACCAATGATGAAAATAGTAGACACTACTCAAGTTTTTAAATTTGAACTGGTTATGGATAAAAAATCCTATCAACAAATAACTATTGATGAAACTGGTCATTATTCGCAATCCGAAAATTATACTAAAGTAGAATAATTAGTATTTTTACTTTCCACTTCATTCCTTAACATAATATAAAGGGTATTCACCCAACAATTTGGGTTGTATACCCCTTTTTCATTGTATTACTAAAATGTAGTTTTGAAAAATAAATATTTGCATGATATAAAACCACACAAATATTATACAATTATCCCAACAATATTTTTCATATAGCACTTGATGTTTAAAGGAACACTTTTGCAAGAACTTATCGTAAAATTCAAACTAATCAACTGAAATTAAAATACACTACGATGAAAAAAATCACATTGTTAATGCTTTGTCTTATGGTTCTTATAACCAACTTCTCCTGTCAGAAAAAAGAAATTAATGAAGAAATCCAAGAAACACATAAGAAACCTACTAAAGAACAACTCACCAAGCTATTTAATATGGGAGTGAATATTGACGATGTTACTATCCAAGAAATTACCACTTTGGATGGCAAAACGAATACCTATTTAATATCTGGGGATATTACTATCCCAATAGATAATCTTAAATCTTATTCAGATTTAAAACCTTTAAATGGTGACAATAAACAATATAGAGATACTAATTTAGTCTCTCCTAATTATAGAGATATTGATATATTAGGATATACTGGAGGAAATTTTGCATTGACTTCTAAAATGCAAACTGCACTACGCTGGGCAGTTAATAATTATAATGCATTATCCAATAGTTTAAATTTCAATCTTACTTTTGGTACTGATTTCAGTAATGCGGATATGGTAGTTTATAAAATTAATATAGCCAGCGGAGGTGGAAATGCTAGTTTTCCGAACACACTTGGAGAGCCTTATAAATGGGTTAGAATCAACGCAGGAACAGATGCATATACAACCAACGTAAATGAACACGTAATAGGCCATGAAATTGGCCATTGTATTGGCCTTAGACATCAGGATTGGTATAATCGACAAAGCTGTGGTTACTCTGGTCCTCTTCCAGCAGAACCACCTGCTATTTGGATTCCAGGAACACCAACATCTGCTTACGCTGATTCTATAATGCAAGCTTGTTTTGGAACTACAGAAGATGGAGAATTTACCGATACGGATAAAACAGCATTAAACATTTTATATTAATACAAATATTATAAAAAATATACCTATTGGGCTACATACTTGAAGTGTATGTAGCCTATTTTTTTAAAAATTATAATTAAACCTTTAGTAATTAATATGGTCTTACTATTAAACACTAAAACATTGAATTATGGAAAATAAAAAAAGGCAAAAACTAATCCTACCATTTTTAATGGTATTATTTTTAGTAGCAAGCAGCTTTAGTACAGCTAAAATAAAATGGGAACATTTAGGGTCTAGAACAGTAAATTATAAAATTGATAGAGATGTTATTAAAGTAACAGCAAAAGATGGTGCATTTAAAAAACTAAAAGTAAAGGTTACCAATGGTTCTATAAATATGCATCGAATAGTTGTACAATATGGAAATGGAGAAAAACAAGTAATTCAAGTAAAAAAGAACTTCAAAAAAGGAAGTGCGACTAGAGTCATTGATTTAAAAGGTAACAAACGAATAATAAGAGATATTACTTTTTTCTACGACACCAAAAACTTTTCTAAAAACAGAGCAAAAGTACATGTATTCGGAAAGCACTGATAACAAAACAATAACAGATCCTAAATTTGGTTGAAGCATTTTATACATAATATTAATATGCTTCAACCTAGTTCAGGAATTAGTTATTTACATTAACTCATTTGATAATACACACACTTTAAATACGCTCCTTCTTCAAACGTTATCGGATGGTCTATATCGTGATATGTTTTTTCTAAAACACTAAAATTTCTTCCACTCTGAGAAATGTTTTCATGACATATATTAAAAAAATCTTCTGCTTTAATCCTAGAAGAACATGAAGCTAAAACTAAAATTCCTTTTTTACTAACCAATTGAGTTCCAAGTCTAGCTAACCTAGCATAACTGTTTTTTGCTTTAACAATTTCACTTTCTCTCTTAGCAAAAGATGGAGGATCAATGACAACAATATTAAATTTCCTGTTATTATTTATAAGACTCTGTAACCCTTCGAAAGCATCTACAACCATTATATCGTGGTTTCCCGAATGTTTATTTAAAGAAGCATTATCCTTTGCCATTTCCAGAGCTTGTCTACTTATATCGAGGCTCACAACTTCTGTAGCATTACCAGCTAACGCATGTACAGAAAAACCACCCGCATAAGAAAATACATCCAACACTGTTTTACCATTAGCAAGATCACCTACTCTTTTTCTATTATGCCTATGATCTAAGAAATATCCAGTTTTATGACCTTTAATTACATTAGCAGAAAACAAAACTCCATGTTCTTCGAACACTACTACTTCGTTCTCTAAGTCACCAAAGACTACATCTCCATCTTTTAAATTATATGTTTCCCCTCTAGTTTGTAATGATCTGCTTAGTCTCATTACAACAGTTTTACATCCTGTATTTTCAATTAAATGAGGTAAGATCCAATTTATATATGGAAACCAAATATGAGAATATAATTTTATCACTAAAACAGTATCATATACATCTGCAATAAAACCTGGCATTTGGTCATTCTCACCAAATATTAATCGATAACTATTTGTCTTTGATTTCAATAACTCTTTTCTAATATTATAAGCTTGCAGAATTCTATGACCAAACCATTCGTCATTTATTTGTGCTGCTTTCTTAAACTGAATTACTTTAATTCTAATTGGAGAGTACGGATCATATAAGCCTATTGCAATAATAGTATTCTTTTTGCTGTCATATATAATAGCTAAATCTCCTGAATTTCCTTTAGCACTTTGTTTAATAATACTATTTTCAAAAACCCAAGGGTGGCCTCTTTTTACCATTTTTTCTGCAGAGGGCTTAAGTTTTATTGCTAATCTTTGAGTATTGATTTGCGGGATAATATTCATCATATGCAAGAATAGTAATATTTTTTAGCATACAAGAACTATAATATATAAAAACGGGATTGTATCTGGAAACAATCCCGTTTTAACCAAAACTTTTCTAGCTAATGAACCTATTGAGGAATCGCCATTTTAGACTATTATAGGTGTGACATTTTAACTTCGGATTTTAAGAGATTTCCATGTGTAATATATATGTTGGTTGACAAAAACATGAATTAAAAAATAAAGTCTGGTTTACAAATTAAAAGTAAAACATTTATACAACTTATGGTTGCGTGTAAACCTCAAAAAAAGTAAACTAAAATAGTCCAATTTAGTATATAAAATAAGAAAAGCGCTTATCCCAAGGAGTATCAGGATAAACGCTCAAAAAAATATTGTTCGAACTTGTAATTATTTAGTAAAGTAAATCTCGCTTTTTGATTGTAAGTTAAACTTATATACTTTTTCTAAAAAGCATCAATCCCAAGATGTATCAGGATTAATCCCCTTTAAGTATTTACTCAACTTTTTTATCTAATAATAGATCTTGTTGATTTCTCTACTGTTTACATCTATATGACGAGCATCACTAAATTTTGTTACACTTTTTTCTTATAATTTTTTATTTTAAAGATCTAAAAATTAAAATAATCCAGTAAAATCAATAGTTACAATCGATATTTTTTTTGAAAAAAAATTATTCAATATTAAATAAATATCAAAAATTATAATTTTTTAGCATTCTTTACCTTACTCTTGGTTAATGCCAACTCTAAGACTTCACTCATTTCTTTAACGTAGTGGAATTTTAATCCTTTAAGATATTCCGCTTTAATTTCATCAATATCTCTCTTATTATCCTCACACAATAATATTTCTTTGATATGAGCTCTTTTTGCAGCCAGGATTTTTTCTTTAATTCCACCAACAGGTAACACCTTACCTCTTAGTGTAATCTCACCTGTCATAGCAATACTCTTTTTCACTTTTCTTTGAGTAAATAGTGAAACTAATGATGTAAGCATTGTAATTCCTGCACTAGGACCATCCTTTGGCGTAGCTCCTTCTGGAACATGAATATGAACATTATAGTTGCTAAAAATATCTTGATTAATTCCTAAAACATCTGCATTAGCTTTGATATACTCCATAGCAATAGTTGCAGATTCCTTCATTACTTTTCCTAAATTACCGGTAATTGTTAGGCTTCCTTTTCCTTTAGAAAGAATTGATTCTATAAATAAAATATCACCACCTACACTAGTCCAAGCTAATCCGGTAACAACACCCGCTACTTCATTATTCTCATATTTATCACGCTCTAATCTAGGAACTCCTAAAACCTCTACAACATCGTCATTACTTACTTTTACATTATAGGTCTCTTCCATTGCTATATTTTTAGCAGCGAACCGTACCATTTTAGCAATTTGCTTTTCTAATCCACGAACACCAGATTCTCTTGTATATCCTTCTACGATCTTCTCTAATTGTACCTTTCCAATTTTCAAATGAGATTTATCCAATCCGTGTTCAACCAATTGTTTTGGTAATAAATGCTGTTTTGCAATTTCAACTTTCTCTTCTATCGTATATCCGGTTACATTAATAATCTCCATACGATCTCTTAAAGCTGGCTGAATTGTATTAAGGCTGTTAGAAGTAGCAATAAACATGACTTTAGAAAGATCAAACCCCATTTCTAAGAAATTATCATGAAATTCAGAGTTTTGTTCAGGATCAAGCACTTCTAATAAAGCAGAAGAAGGATCTCCTTGGTTTCCTACAGAAAGTTTATCTATCTCATCCAAAACAAAAACTGGATTGCTTGTTCCCGCTTTTTTAAGGCTTTGGATAATACGACCTGGCATGGCACCTATATATGTCTTTCTATGCCCTCTAATTTCTGCTTCATCTCGCAAACCACCTAATGATATACGTACATATTCTCTACCTAATGCTTCGGCAATAGACTTCCCTAATGATGTCTTACCAACTCCCGGAGGACCGTACAAACATAGTATCGGTGATTTCATATCATTACGCAGCTTTAGTACTGCTAAATATTCTATGATACGTTTTTTAACTTCATCTAAACCGTAATGATCACGATCAAGAATTTTCTTGGCACGTTTTAGATCAAATTTATCTTTACTAAATTCATTCCATGGCAAATCTAAAAATAGATCTAAATAATTACGTTGAATAGAATATTCGGCTACTTGCGGATTCATACGACGCATCTTAGACAATTCTTTGTCAAAATGTTTCTTTACATTTTCATCCCATTTCTTATCCTTACTTCTAACCTGCATTTCCTCTATTTCATCTTCATGTGAGACACCACCTAGTTCCTCCTGAATGGTTTTCATCTGTTGATGAAGGAAATACTCACGCTGTTGCTGGCTCATATCATGCTGAACCTTATTTTGTATATCATTTCTTAGTTCCAATTTCTGAAACTCTAAATTCATATACTTCAACGTAGCTAAGGCCCTATCCTTGATATTATCAATCTCTAATATTTTTTGTTTTTCGTCTACTGGTAAATTTAGATTAGAAGAAACAAAATTGATTAGAAAAGAGTTACTTTCAATATTTTTAATAGCAAAAGATGCTTCTGAAGGAATATTAGGACTTTCCTTTATAATTTCTAAAGCCAATTCTTTTATAGAATCAATAATCGTATTAAACTCCTGATTTTCTTTAGCAGGTCTGGTTTCCGGAACTTCTAATACTCTTGCTTTAATATATGGTTCTTCTTCTAAGATCTCATCTATCTTAAACCTTTTTTTACCTTGTAAAATAACAGTTGTATTTCCATCTGGCATCTTAAGAACTCTTAAGATTCTCGCTACTACTCCAATTTTATTTATATCCTTAGAAGTAGGATTTTCTACATCTTCTTCCTTTTGAGAAACTACTCCAATCGTTTTGTTTCCATTATTTGCTTCATTAAGAAGCTTAATTGATTTATCACGACCAGCAGTAATTGGAATCACTACTCCTGGGAATAAAACAGTATTTCTCAATGGCAATATAGGAAGTGTTTCCGGAAGTTCTTCTTTATCGATTTCCTCTTCATCTTCAGGTGTCATTAAAGGTATTAATTCTGCATCTTCATTTATTCCTTGAAATGACAAACTGTCAAGAGTTGTTAATTTGGATTTCGTCATAAGTATATATACAAAGTCATTTTGTCATCTAATCAAAATGACATTCTTTAAAAGTTTATTAAATCTAATTTTAGAATCGATAACACTTGCAAAATAAGGCATTTGTACCTGATTCTACTTAGATAAGTCAATTGTTATGCCATAAACTTCAAAAAAATATTTTAAAAACTGTAACAAAAAGGATCTATCCATATCTTTATATAAAGTAAACTGAAATTTTTGACACTAACCAAACTAAATACTGAGCAACTGATAGAAAAGTGCCGTAAGCAAGATCAGAGTGCGCAGATGGAAATTTATAACAGATACTATAAAGCTATGTACAACACAGCTTATAGAATTATAAAAAATTCTGCAGAAGCTGAAGATGTGATGCAAGAAGCTTTCTTAACAGCATTTACCAAACTGTCAATGTTAGAAGACAACAAGGTATTTGGAGCTTGGTTAAAAAAGATAGTTGTTAATTCTAGTCTTACAATATCTCGTAAGCGAAATATTTATGGTGAGGTCCCTTTAGAAACCATTGAATATGCACTTACAGATGAAACAGAAGGGATTGTAAGAGAAGATTTGACTAGTGTTAAAGCTAATACAGTTTTAAATACTTTAAAAGAATTAAAAGAAAGCTATAGTACCGCATTGTCATTGCACTTGATAGAAGGTTATGATTATGAAGAGATTTGTGGAATATTAAATATATCATATTCTAATTGCCGTACACTGATTTCTCGCGCGAAAGAAAGTTTACGTAAAAAATTAATAGTTACATGAAAAAGGAAGATGAAATAGACAAGTTATTTGAACGTTTAGAAAATCAACTTGACGTATTTGAACCATCAGTTGATCATAAATCACATTTTTTAGAGAAATTGCAGGAGCAAAATAAAGTTGTTTCTCTTACATCTAAAAAAATAAATTGGATAAAACCATTAGCAATTGCAGCTTCTATAGCAATATTAATAGGTACCATATCAATAGCTCCTATATTTAACACTAATGAGAAAGCTGATTTAGCAAGTGTTTCTCCACAAATGGAGGATACTCAAAATTTCTTTACAGTTGCGATCAAAAACCAACTGGAAGAAATTGACAAAAACTCATCAGCAGAAACAACTGAACTAGTTGCGGATGCTATGAAACAATTAGAAAAATTAGAATCTAGTTATGAACATCTAAAAAAAGATCTAGTAGAAAGTGGCAATGATAAAAGAGTAATCAGCGCGATGATTAAAAACTTTCAGAAAAGAGCAACTTTACTAGAAGAAGTATTAGAAAAAATTGACAACATCAACAAATTAAAATTAAACGAAAATGAAACCAATATACTATAAACTAATATACATATTACTTCTTATACCAGCTATTTCTCTAGGGAATGGAGACATTAGAAAGAAAGGAAAATATACTAAAGAGAAATCTATGAAGAAAGAGTTTTCTGTAAGTAGTGATGCTTTATTAAAAATAAGCAATGATTACGGAAATCTAGATATTACTTCTTGGGATCAGGATAAAATCGTAATGGAAATTAACATAAAAGTTAATGGAAACGATGAAGAAAAAGTAATAGAAAAACTTGAAAGTATCGGTGTAGATTTTGAAGCATCATCGAAAATGGTAAGTGCAAGAACTACTTTTGATAAAGATAGCAAATCGTGGTGGTCTAAATTCTCTGATAGTTGGGGTGGAAATAACCTAAAGCTAGAAATTAATTATACAGTAAAAGTCCCAATCACAAACAGTGTAGATCTAAATAATGATTATGGAAGTATAACTCTTGATAAGACTAAAGGAAATGCTAAAATAAGTTGCGATTATGGACAGATCATTGTAGGCGAATTACTGGGAAATGATAACTATATTAGTATAGATTATACTCACAATAGTACCATTAAATATATGAAAAGTGGAAAAATAAATGCCGATTACTCCGATTTTATTTTAGATATGGGAGATGAAGTTCTACTTAATGCTGACTATTCTAAATCAAAAATAAAAGCAGTCAAAGAGCTTAATTATAACTGTGATTATGGTAGTTTAAAAGTAGAAAACGCAAGAGTTTTTAAAGGAAACGGTGATTACCTAGACACTAATATTGGAAGCGTAAGTAATAGTGTGAATATTAACTCTGACTACGGATCTATTGATATTAAAAATTTAGAATCTACAACAAAAAATGTCAATATTAGAACCGATTATACTGGTGTAAGTATTGGGTATGATTCTAATCTAAACTTTGATTTTGTTGTCAAAACTTCCTACGGAGGAATTAATCTTGATGACAGCATTAACACAATGAAAAAGAGTAAAGATAATTCTAGTAAAGATTACAGAGGATATCACGGAGAAAAAAACAGTGGAAATTCCATTGATATTTCTACCAGTTATGGTGGAGTTAAACTAAGAAAAAATTAATTCAAATATTCAATCAATTATGAGAACAGTAACAATCATTTTAGGCTTAGCATTATGCAGTATAACATCAATAAATGCGCAATGGTGGGGAAAAGGAAAAAAAATAGAAGGAAATGGCAATGTAGTAACTAAAAACAGAAATTTATCAAGCTACGATCAAGTAAAACTAAAAGGTAGTTTAGATGTCGCTTTAGTTGCTGGAACCGAAGGTAATATTAAAATTGAAGCAGAAAGCAATCTAATTCCTCACGTAATCACTGAGGTAGAAGGCGATGTTCTAAAAATCTATGTAGAAAAAGAATATTATTTAAAACCAAGTAGAAATAAAATAATTCTTATTACAGTACCTTTTAAAGATATATCTAAAGTAAGTTTATCTGGATCAGGAGATATTTATTCCAAAGATACTATAAAGGCAGAATCTTTTGAAACTAGAGTTTCTGGATCAGGAGATGTTGGATTAGAAGTACAAGCTAAAGAACTAGAAGGATCTGTATCTGGTAGTGGTGATTTAACGTTAAAAGGTTCTGCAGAAAATCTAGAATTAAATGTAACTGGTTCTGGAGATGTGAGAGCATATGACCTAAGAGCAAAAAATGTAGATGCATCTGTGACAGGTTCTGGAGATATTAAATTAACATCTACCCATTATTTAAAAGCACGTGTAACAGGTTCAGGAGACATTGATTATCAAGGGAATCCAGAAAAAGAAGATAAAAAAGTTTCAGGATCTGGTGATATCACAAAACACTAAAAAGAAGCATATTTCAATAATCCGAAAAACTGTTTAAGAAGTTTTACTTCTTAGGCAGTTTTTTTTACGTCTAATAATCTTTACTTTTGTAAGTAACTTGATGTAAGCTATTAAGAGATACTTGCATCACATTAAAGTTTAATACTTTAATTAACCCCAAAACAAGAACGAACACGTTGCATTTTTTATCAAAGAAAGAAATTCATCTTAAAGAGATCATTCCGCAAGGTTATGTAGATATGCATTCTCATTTATTACCTAATATAGATGATGGAGTCAAAACTGTATATCAATCTGCTTATATTATTGAACAATTTGGAAATTTAGGAGTAAAAAAAATTATTACTACACCACACGTAATGCAAGAGGTATGGCCAAATACCTCGGAGATAATTAAAAGTAAGCATCAAGAAATGAAACGAGTCTTATCTACATTAGATCTTGATATCATACTAGAAGCTAGTGCAGAATATATGTTGGATGACTTATTTTATCAAAGAATAAAAGCAAATGATATTATACCATTACATGAAAAATATATACTCGTTGAAATGTCTACTTTTAGTGCGCCAATTAATTTAACTGAACTTCTTTTCGAAATTAAACTAGCAGGGTACTCTCCTATTTTAGCACATCCAGAACGGTATTCATTTTACCAAGATCATATGGATAAATACATCGAATTAAAGGAGTCAGGATTTTTATTTCAACTCAATTTACTTTCTGTTTCGGGGTTTTATGGAGAGAAAGTTAAAAACAAAGCGATAAAACTACTCGCTGAAGGTTTTTATGATTTTGCCGGCTCTGATGTGCATAATTATCATCAGTTCGAGGTTCTTGAAAAAGGTTTTTTACCAAAAAATGCCGAAAAAATTTCGGCATTGATGAAAAAGAATCTATCCTTTAACTAGTCTTTTGCTCCGTATCCATAACCATAACCATATCCTACCTTATCACCTGCTGCATTTAGTAATACCGCCATATTAGGAAGACGTTTTTCTCTATAGAAATTTTCTGGAACTTGGAGTATTCTTTTATCTGAGTAATTTTCTCTTACGATGTAAATGCTTAAATCAGAAAAATGCCCAATCAATAAAGTATCCGTTACCAAACTTACTGGTGCTGTATCTACAACTATATAGTCATAATTATCTCCTAAATAATCGAACATTTCCTTCACTCTATCATTCATCAATAATTCAGCTGGATTAGGAGGTATCACACCAGAAGGTACTACAAAAAGAGGGTCATTTTCTCCTTGTTCATATACAACATCTTCTGGCTTAATATCCAAATTCATAATAAAATTGGTAAACCCAGGAGTATCTTTCCCTTTTTGTAATTCAAAGAAATTATGAAATTTTGGATCACGAAAATCAGTCCCTAAGTATGCCACTTTTTTTCCGGATATTGCCAATGTTTTTGCTAGATTAGAAGAAACTAAGGTCTTCCCCTCTCCAGAAATTGTAGAAGTAACAAAAATAATTTTACCAGTTTCCTTATGCGTACCTGCCATTAAGAAACCTAAATTTGTCCTAAGAATCCTGAAGGCTTCTGCAATAGATGATCGGCTATTTCTAGAAACCACAATCTTACTTTTCTTACTTTTTGTTTTTGGTATAGCTCCTAAAATTGGCATAGATAACGATCTTTCTAAGTCTTCTCTAGAATTTACCTTAGTATTGAATAGATCTAATAAATAGATAGTCAAAAAAGGCAACGCAAAACCAAAAAATATCGCTCCAAAATAAATCATCTTTTTATTTGGTGATACTGGGTAAGAACCTAAAGTAGATGCCTTATCAATTACACGTGCATTCGATAATGTGATATGACTTGTAATCTCGGCTTCTTCTCGTTTTTGTAATAAATATAGATATAATTGTTCTTTTATACCTTGTTCTCTTCCGATAGCAGTCAACTCCTTTTGTCTTAGTGGCGCATTATACAATTGTCCACTAAAATACTTGTCTTGAGTCCTTAAACTATTCAAACTTATGTTAATAGAGTTTTTTGCACCGTTTAAACTAGCAATTAACCCTTGTCTTAAAGAACCAATTTGCTCATCAATATTAACTACAACGGGATTTTGTACACTAGAAGATTTTAATAGTCTTTTTCGTTGACTTATTAATCCATTATAACGAGCTACGGTTGATGTAATCGAAGGATCATCAAAACCAAGTGTTGAAGGTAAAATATCATATTTACCATCTTGACTAAGCACAAAACGTCTAGTTGATTCAATTTTTCTTAATTGAGTTTCAAATCTATTAATTTCTTGTAAATTTCTAGAATCAATATCGGCAACTCTTTGCGTTTGTGCAGACACATCATTAGTCAATCCAAATTTAGATTTATAACCTGCAGCTTCATCATCCACTTCAGACAAGTCACCAGAAATTAGATCTAATCTCTCATTAATAAAACCAGCTGTTCTAGCAGATGTCAATTTCTTATTTTCAATAGTAGATTTATTATACTCCTCTACCAAATTGTTGATGATATCTTTTGCCTTTTCCTTTACTGGATCATTTAAAGACAATTTTACGATTGAAGATCCTTTGCCTATCGTAATAACAGATAATTTATTTCTATAACTCTGAGCTACAATATTTACCGGAGTTATTTTAATATGTATAACTTTTCCTTTGTTTGATTCTATTCCATCAATGTTTGGAGTTATTACGATATCTCCAATACTAGTATTAATAGTCTTTCCAAAAGAGTGATCACTCAATTTCTGTCCTTCTTTATCTACGAACGAAAAAGAAGTCTGCGAATTAATTAAAACTCTAAAATTCTTTGATTTTGTATGAACTATAGAATCTGCAGATAAAAAATTAATCTCAATTAAAGATTTAGGATAATTTTCCGATTCAAGAACCCTACCTTTGGTAAAATATTGAACATTTAATTTCAAATTATTAACTACATTGGTAAGCAATGTTCTGGATTTTATAATCTGAATCTCATTTTCTATTTTATTCTTAGAATCATCTAGTAAACCAAGGTCTTTAAAAGCTGACAGTTCTGATTCACTAACACTCTCTTCCTGAGAAATTAAAATTGTACCAGACACATTATATTGCGGTATGGTATAGCGTATATGTAAATAAGCTAAAGTTCCAAAAACAACAACACTTAGTAAAAACCAATACCATTTTTTTACATACTTTAAAATTTCATCTCTAAAATTGAAACTTGACTTAGGTGCATCTATAAAAGTGCTGTTATCAGTACTATTATCGGAATTATTATTAGAAATCATATATTGCTTATCTTAAAATAAGTGCTAATGCAGCTAAACCTACACTAATTACACTCAAAACAACTCCAACTGTTCTATCTTGTCCTTTAGAACTCTTTATTCTAGCATCATTAGGTTCGACATATAATACATCATTTTGAGCCAAATAATAAACTGGAGAATCAAAAATAGATTTAGAAGTAAGATCTACCTTATGATAGGTATTAACTCCGTCATTTTCTCGAATCACCATAACATTACCTCTTTTTCCCATAATAGTTAAGTCGCCTGCTAAACCGATTGCTTCAATAATAGTAACTCTTTCGTTAGGAATTGTAAAAGAACCAGGTCGACCAACTTCTCCTATAACAGTAATTTTAAAGTTTTTAAGTCTAACATTTACTATAGGATCTTTTATATATATTTTTAGCTTCTCCTTTATCATATCCTTAATCTCAACTCTAGTTAAGCCAGAAATTTTTAATTTCCCTAGTACCGGGAAATCAATATTTCCTTCTTCATCAATAAGGTATGTAGGTTCTACTCCTCCACTTCCAGTAGATGATCCTGCATTATCACCAGAAGGAGAAGGTAAACTAGCTCCTTGCATTAAATTAAAAGGTCTTGCAGCATCCATATCGGTTGCAGAAACTAAAATACTCACTACGTCATCCACCTTAAAAACTGGTGTAAATGAATTTGTAGATTTAATTTTTTCTAAATCTTTAGATTCTTGAAAATAAACAACATCAGTAGGTGTTTTGCAAGAAAAAATAAATGATGATACTACTAATAAAAGTAAAAACTTGATTGAATGCATATTTTAAATTCTTTAGGGCATTTTGATCTATAAACAAAAGTATAATAATATTCTTGTTTATAGCAACTATTTTAAAAAGAAGACTAAACTAATACTTTTTGTACTTTATTATTAGTTTCGTTGTTTTCGATATCGATACTTTCGAAAGTAGAGTTCTTAGAAATGAACTCAGGAACAATCTCTTTAAGCTTTCCAACGATTTTATGATCTTGATTAAATAAATTCATAATACATAAATCATCAATCTTATCCATTATTAAAGGACAATCTTCATCATCGTGCTTGCTTATCATTATCTTTTTATGATATGTAGGTAACGTATTTTCTGTATCTGCTAAAAGTTCTTCGTATAACTTTTCACCTGGTCTTAATCCAGTTATCTCAATATCAATATCATTTGGATAATTAAGTCCTGATAATCTGATCATTTTTTTAGCTAGATCAAATATTTTTACAGATTCTCCCATATCAAAGATAAAAATCTCGCCTCCATTCCCCATAGTACCTGCTTCAATTACAAGCTGAGATGCTTCTGGAATTGTCATAAAGAAACGTGTAACATCTTTATGAGTTACTGTAAGTGGTCCTCCTTTATCTATTTGTTTTTTAAACAATGGAATCACTGAACCATTAGAACCTAAAACATTACCAAATCTTGTGGTAATAAATTTAGTTTTACTTGTTCTATGTAAACACTTGATATACATTTCGGCTACTCTTTTAGTAGCACCCATTACGTTTGTAGGGTTAACAGCTTTATCTGTAGAAACAAAAACAAACTTATCTACTCCATATTCAGAAGAAAGATCAGCTAGTTTCCTAGTTCCTAAGACATTAATTTTAATTGCCTCACAAGGATTATTTTCCATTAGAGGCACATGCTTATATGCAGCTGCATGGAATACCATGTTTGGTTTAAACCTATCGAATATTGTTTCTATACGTTGGTGATCTCTTATATCTGCTACAATTGGCGTAAAATTAGTAACACCTTTACTTAACAATTCCTGTTGAAGATCATACAATGGTGATTCTGCTTGATCAACTAATACCAAATGTTTATAGGTATAGAATGAAGCTTGCCTAACAATCTCACTACCAATAGATCCCGCAGCACCAGTTATTAAAACAACTTTATTATCAAGTTCTCTCTTAATATTTTGATTTTCTAAAGCGATTGGAGCTCTATCCAATAAATCTTCAATTTGTATCTGTTTTATTTGAGAAACATTTAGTTTACCATCAATCCAATCGTTTATTGCAGGTATAATCTTAACTTTCACAGATAGCTTTAGCAAATTATCTGATATTTTAGATAAACGATGCTTGTCTATATGAGGAATTGAAACAACTATTTCCGTTATATTATGTTTTGTAATATAACTTTGAGTAATTGCCTCAGAACGATATACTTTTATTCCATTAATTGTTTTTCCAACTTTTTGCGGGTTGTCATCAATAAATCCAACTACAGTTACAGATTTATGAGAATCATTTGTAATTGCAGCCAATGTTATCAAACCAGAATCACCAGCTCCATAAATCATTACTCTTGAAGAATCTCCTAATTTTGATTTCACATATAAGTAACAATATTTAAATATCAAACGACTGGTTGTAAGGGTGATAATATTTAACAAATAATGCACACATATAATTGATACCGGTATATTTAAAAGCTCTGGCATCAATGATAATCTACTAGAAACCATTAACGCACCACTTAACGAAATTAATACGGTAACAGCTAAGAACAGATTATAAGCATCCCTCATCCCAGTGTGCCTTACAACACCTTTATACGATCCAATTAGTAAGAAGCTAATTCCAGCTAACGCTGTCATAACCGGAACTTGATATATGAAATTAGTTAGATCAAAATCAAATGTAATCCCAAATCTAACTACATATGCCAAAAAGAAATTGAAAATAGTGATTGCAATATCAATAGATAATACAAGCCATTTCGATGCATGTTTATGCGAGTTATTAATTATGTAATCCTTAATCATCTCAATACTTTTTTAATTACCGATACAATTCTAAATAAATCTTCTTCTTCAAGATTAGACCCGCTGGGTAGGCAAAGTCCTCGATCAAATAGGTCATCAGAAATTCCATTGAGGTAGACATCACAATCTGCGAAAACAGGTTGTAGATGCATGGGTTTCCATAGTGGTCGGGATTCTATATTTTCTTTTGCTAAAGCTAACCTCAACTCTTCTCTCATTTCATAAGAAACAGTCGTTATACAGGATAGCCATCTGTTAGAATAAAAACCTGATGGTTCTTCTAGAAATTTAATTTCTTCGAAATCAACTAGGTTTTCTTTATAAAAATTAAAATTACTCCGTCTATTAGTAACATGTTTGTCCAATACTTCCATCTGTCCCCTTCCAATTCCAGCAATGATATTACTCATTCTATAATTGTGGCCGATTTCCGTATGTTCATAATGTGGAGCATTATCTCTTGCTTGTGTAGCAAGAAAAATTGCTTTGTTTTTAAGTTCAGGTTTTTTTGCTATTAATGCGCCTCCTCCAGAAGTGGTAATTATTTTATTCCCGTTAAATGAGAGAATAGCAATATCTCCAAAAGTTCCACACTTTATATTGTGGTAAGAACTTCCTAAAGACTCTGCGCTATCTTCCAAAACAGGAATTCCATATTCCGAAGCTATTTTATGTATCGCTTCTACTTTATATGGCATACCATATAAATGTACTGCAATAATAGCTTTTGGTTTTTTACCTTTTTTTGCTATTCTATCTTTTATAGCCAATTCCAATTGCTCAGGACAGATATTCCAAGTCTGTTCTTCGCTATCAATAAAAATAGGTTTTGCACCAAGATATACTATTGGATTTGCAGAAGCAGCAAATGTCATACTCTGACATAACACTTCATCTCCTAAAGTAACTCCCAAAAGTTTAAGTCCTAAATGTAGTGCTGCTGTCCCCGAACTAAGCGCCGCTACATTACTACTCTCTCCGAGATAATTCTCAATGTCGTTTTCAAAACCATCAACATTTGGACCTAAAGGGGCTACCCAATTGGTGTCAAACGCCTTTTTTACATAGCTTTGCTCCGTCCCCCCCATATGTGGTGAAGAAAGCCATATTTTCTTGGACTCTACTGCATTCATAATTTTCCCCATTAATTAATGAACAATAATTTATCCTCAACAATTACAACATATATGCCATAATCATCAATTTTTTTATTAATACTCTAAAAATTTTAGGAAGAAGGGGGTAGTACTTCCAACTTGTATTTTTCTCTTACTTGCTTTAACCAATGCTAAAATAGTTTAGTTACATTAAAAATCACTAGAAAAACTCATATTTTAGATAGAATACTTAAAAAATGCGTTTAACAGCATAGCTAGTTTACAATTACATCTAAAACAAGGGGTTTACCGTAAGAAAATTACTATATATTCCTACGTTAAATACCCGTAAAAACTTACAAAAAAAAGCTCAACATTCTCTAAACTACCTGATAACAGCACTTTTAACATTTTTTAAACAAATTTTATAAAATAATTTATCAGTAATTTCTTACTTACCCCATTTTAGATACTCTATGCAATTATACTGGTAAATTTTGACAAAATAAGAAGGGAATTACCTGTTTCTTAACAGGGTTTTTCCCCTACTCTATTTATTAATTAGATATGAAATAATTCTATTAAATAAAGAATTATAAAAAAAAAGAGATAATTCTTGATTTATTAAATTAATTAAATAAAATTTACACGCTTCAAAAAAAAGAAATTACCTAATTGTAATTGTAATTAAACAAATCCCCCGAATTTTATATTAATGATTATTCATGTTATTTAATTCTTTAGATTTTTTCATCTTTTTGCCAGTAGTGTTTATTATTTACTGGTCATTATTTAGTAAAAACGTAAAGCTTCAGAATTGTTTTATTCTGATGGCTAGTTATGTGTTCTACGGAATGTGGGATTGGCGTTTCCTATTTCTAATTTTGGCAAGTACAATTGTTGATTACATTGTTGGGCAATTTATTCACAAAAACGAATCTAATCACCTTAAAAAAAGATGGTTATTAGTTAGTGTGATTTTTAATATTTGCCTTTTAGGTTTTTTTAAATATTATAATTTCTTTATCGATTCTTGGGTTGATTTCGTTACTATTTTTGGATATGAGATACAAAGTTCTTGGACTTTAAAAATTATACTTCCGGTAGGAATATCATTCTACACATTCCAGACAATGTCTTATTCGTTAGATATTTATTATAAACGATTAACTCCAACTAAAGATTTTATTTCATTTGCAACGTTTGTTAGTTTTTTCCCTCAACTTGTAGCTGGTCCAATCGAAAGAGCATCCAATTTACTTTCTCAGATTACGGTAAAAAGAACGTTTAATTATAGACAATGCAAAGAAGGATTAAAACTAATTCTCTGGGGACTCTTTAAAAAAGTAGTTATTGCTGATTCCATCGCTCCCATAGTAGATGATATTTTTGCTAATTACCATGATTATTCCGCTTCAACGCTTATACTTGGAGTTGCCTTATTTAGTTTTCAGGTATATGGAGACTTTAGTGGATACTCTGATATTGCGATAGGTACTTCAAAACTATTTGGTATTGAATTAATGTCTAATTTCAAGTTTCCAAACTTTTCTAGAAACATGGCCGAATATTGGCAAAGATGGCATATATCTCTATCCACTTGGTTTAGACATTACGTATATATTCCGCTTGGTGGTAGCAGAGTTAGTAAGCTAAAATCTATAAGAAATATTTGTATCATTTTCTTAGTTAGTGGCTTTTGGCATGGAGCAAATTGGACCTTTATAGTTTGGGGAGCGATTCATGCTATTTTATACATTCCTGTTTTTCTTATGGGACGTAATAGAATATATATGAACAACGTAGTTGCAGAAAATAGATGGCTTCCTTCAATAAAAGAAATATGCCAAATGCTTCTAACCTTCTCTCTTGTAACCTTCTCCAGAGTATTCTTTAGATCCGAATCAATTACGGACGCTTTTGGTTTTCTAAAACAGTTGTATACTAATTTTTATTTTGAAATATATGAACACCCTTTAGGCTATCGTATGATAGATTATTTTATACTTTTAGTAATCTTTATTATATACGAATTTAGAATTAGGAGAGATGAAAGATCTCCATTTAAGTTTAAATCAAAAATTATTCGATTTGTAGTCTATACAATAGTAATTCTTGGAATGCTACTTTTCTTTGATGATAACATAGATAGATCCTTTATTTATTTTCAATTCTAAAATCATTAAATAATCTAAGTAAAATGAAAAAACTTGTTCTTAAAAGCGCTTTTTATTTTTTTCTGATATTAATATCATTGGAGTTGTTAGTTCGTTGTTTTCATCTAGCGAAGGATACTCCTACTCGATTTTTGGATGAATACAAAGTAGAAAAATGGGTTCCAAATCAAAGCGGGTTTTCAGTTACAGGAAACAGAAAACAAAATTTCTCTGAATACCATATAAATAAATCAGGATACAACTCTTATAGAGAATTTAACCCAACCAAAGATAAAATTGAAATTGCCTTAGTAGGAGATTCTTTTATTGAAGGGTTTCATCAAAATTATTACAATTCGATCGGAAAAAAGATTGAAAATTCTGTACCAAATATTGAAGTTTATGAATACGGATATGCTGGATATGATTTTGCTGATCAGTTACATCTTATCAATGCCTATAAAGAGCAATTCGATAAAATAGATAAGGTCATTTTGGGAATCAAATTTTCTAATGATCTAACAAGAAGTAAATACGCAGTAGTAACAGGACGTTTAGCCTTAGAATCACCTATGAATAAACTTCTTAAAAAAAGTAAATTATTGGTTTATTGCAAAAGTATAGGTATCCTAGATCCACCGCAAAGGTTGGTATACCGATTAATGAACGTTCTAAAAACCAACCAAAAAAAACCACCTCTAGATAAAAATGAGTTATTACGAATCAAAAAGGAGAAAGAAGATAAGTATCTAGCAAATTTTAATAGTTTAATTAGTGAATATGGTTACGATAAAGATCGTTTTATATTGCTTTTAGATTCAAGTATAACAAGCCCTATTTTTCTTTCCTATTTAAAAGAAAACAACTTTAAATACGTTGATTTTTCAACATATTTTGATAAAAGTACAACTTCTACCACTTTAATATATGATAGACATTGGAATAACCATGGAAGAGGTTTAATTGCTAAGGCTATCAGTGATTATATCAACAAATTGGATGAATAAAAAAAACTAACAACTAACCTTTTGCATCTTTGACTGCCCAACTATTAGAAAACTATTTTCTTTTTCAGAAAGTCGTAAAACTTTCACATTTTTAACGTTATCGATACTTGTATACAAAAAATCAAAAACAATTTTTCTTAACCAACTATATTCTTGGGTATTATAGTCGACAACAATTAATTCTTTATCATAATTAACATCTTCTATAGGGGCAATTTGATACTCTTTTGTAAGAACAGCAGGATTTTTCTTTTTCTTTGCTTTGTATTCTTTATATCTTACATACGCTACTTTGAAAACAAATTCCTTAATTTTTACTTTAGTGTATTCTATGTTCCCTTTAATAAACCCCATAATAGACCTTTTAGGGTATATGATTTGATGCTCAAAATTATATATGTGATTACACCATTCTCTCTTATAGCTCAAGTCTCCCATTCCCATTTCATAAGATTTATGATCATTTTCTATCAACCAATCTAATTTTTTATAAATCTCTACACTTCCTAAACTAAACTTAGAATAATCAATATCATATGATGATATTGCACTAAATAATCTATTTTGAAAATGATGATTTAAAGAAACTATGATAGGTTCATTACTATCATATGCCACAAATAGAGAAGCTTTCTTTTCATTTATCAAAGAAAAATACATTTTCTTATAATAATCCCATCTTAACAAAGTCTGGCTAACATCATTACGTTGTTCAAATCTCCTAATCAACATTTTTTCTAAACAGTCCATAAAAAGGTCGTAGTCTTCCTTTTTTATGGCTCCGTAGTATGTTTTATATTCAATATCAAAACATGTTTCTAATCTCTTAATTCTTCTTCGTATTCCTTTGGCATTACTCCGAAAACGATGTTTAACATAAGCATCCGCACTCGTGAAATCATCTAAAAAAATAGCGTATCCTTTAAAAAATTGACCAACCTTTTTAACGATCAAATTCTTAGTATCTAAATCTGGTTTTAAATAATCGGGAACAAAAAAAACAGAATGTATACTATTCGGTTTTTCTATCAGAGTAATATCAAAATCTGGGTTAGCCAAAGACTCCTCACCTTTTCCCGAATGTATTCCTGAAAATATCTTTGGTATTGAACATTTTTCGAAAAGCTGGAAAAAATAATCTATATTTTCTTTTTTCATCTATTATTCAATCTATAAAATGGAAAAAAATATTTTTTTAGATCTTCCTTCTTAATATCCTTATACTCTTCATCGGATGACATACATAGTTGATCATATATCTCCTGATTTACTACCTTTCTTCCTGTACAGAATACCACATCTTCATCTTTAGGGAAAAGAGATTTCTTATTTTTATATAAACCATCACCATCCTTCATTCCTCCGCCTAGAACGTAATGTTTTTTTCCATTTTTAACAGCCCATTCTATAACTTTTACTCTTAAAAAATCATTCGGTCTGTAACTAAAATATTCTGCATTAGTACCTCCTAAAAAAGCGAAAATTATATCCTTATAGTTTATTATCAATTCAACTGAAATTGGTATTCCTTCGTAATACACTACTACAATAGAAAAATTATCTAAATTAGATAATATCAAATCCTCAAAATAAGCACTAGAAAAAAAGTAAATACTGTCGGCATTATTCCGTGTCATTGTAGCTACATAAATATCATTGAAGATTGTAATTATCTCTTTAGTAATTTGATCCTTATGGAACACCTTAAAATCTAGATTATAATTTACCGCTTTTCGATAATTATTTCTCACCTTAGGTAAAAATGCATTCCATTGATCCTCAAAATCATCCAATAATAGCCCTTTTACATTTGATAATGTCTCTATTAATGATCCTGAATAATTCTTATGATTTTCGTTTAGACTAAATCGTATAAACTCTGTTACAACCATATTATCACGATACCAGCTATCTACTTGTTTCCAAAATTCAGCTAAATCCTCTGAAGTAACATGATCACTATAAAGTGGACCACTATAACCATAAGGACTAATTACATCCTTGTATGGATATTCCTTTCCATCAATTTTTATCTTTCTTAAGACAAACGGCATCAATACAATAGGAACATCATTTTTTTCAAACAAAAAACATCTTAACTCATCAGAATCTTTCTCTAAATGACGTAAATGTTCTATAGAATAGTACACATTATTATTCCATTCATTTTTAAGAAGTGATTTATACTTCGAAACTTCTGCGCCATCATCAAGATCTTTTATTAATATTTTGTAATTTTTATCCAATGCTAAAGTTGTTTATTAGTAATTCGTTTATTGATTGATTCTTGTGCTAACTGCTCACTACATTTTGATTAAAATAATTATACAATTTTCCAGCTAACAGGTTTGATAACCATATAATTCTGCCACAATGTTCGACGTGCCATACCGCTTTTCCATCAAAAATATTACCTGCTAATAATGGACCTACAATATGTAAATTGTCTGAAGCTTCTAAAGCGTCATTAACGTCAAAACCAATCTTAGATTCATTTGGAACACATAATTTATTGGCAATAACTTTGCTTAGTAACGTGGGTATGTCCGAAGCCGTTAAATTTGTACCACCAATACAATTAAAAACAATATGTACCGGATCGCTATCGATTTTATTTGTTTTTGATTTTGTATCTAAATATTCTAAAGAATACTGATTATTATCCGCTTTATTTATATTTATAAATCGTCCAGCAATATGTTCAAAACGATTCTCTCTCTTAAGAGTATCAATAGTTTTAGAATAATGATATCCCGCACAACGTTGTCTTCTGCCAATATCATTACCATATAAACAAGCAAACTTTTTAAGCTCTTCTGTACTCAATTTTTGTAATAATGAACCAAAGGCACTTGAAATAACATCTACCGTAGATGCTGCTCCTAAATGAATCTCGTCTGCTACATCTAAATCCTTATATGTTGCTTCTGCTATTTCTTTAGCGCTTAAATCCTGTTGATTAGCAAGAGAAAGTAAATTTTTAGGCGAATATCTTTTTTTACCCTCTTCGTCAACTACAGAATCTGGAGACAATCCCTGGGTAGAAAGTAATGTAAATTTATTGATTCTAGATTTTAGATTTTCTAAATCATTTAATTTATACAACATTTCTAATCCACTGGCATTTGCACCTACGATTAAAGCATTAATTTTTTCTGTTTCCCTCTTTTCTAAAAAAGCATCAAGCTTATTAAGCACATCTTTTAAACAAGGCTTATATGGGTTATTGATAAAGATTAAATTATCGTCCGTTATTAAGTCTTCATTTTTCCATAATTGCAGTGTAGGTAATGAACCTACAGAAAGAATTACTTTTTCTGAAACGATTTCTTTATTATCCTGAAGTGTTATAGTATATTCATCTCCATTTTTATCTAAGTCAATTACTTCAGAGTTAATATAATCTACAGATATACTATTATTTTCTTGCGCTTCCTTTATGTTACTTTTAATTTTTTGATCAATATAGCTCCCGAAAAAACGTCGAGGAATAAATAAATCTTCCCATTGATTATTTTTAAGCCTCTCTTCATGCGTAGAAAGCCATTCTGCTGATAACGCTCCCCCATCCAATCTAAACTCTTCTAACAACCATTCTTTATTAGTATTAAGCCAAGCAATAAACTTAGTTCTTTCTGGTTCAGGCAAAAAATTCTTTAGAGAAGTAATTAATAAGACAGAAAACCCAGATCTTATACCATATGGTATTCCTGTATAAAATTCAGGATATTTATCTATAATTGTTAACGATATTCTCTTATCAATTGGGTTTGTTTTTAATTGATCAAGAAAATGCAAAATAGTAAATGACGATGAGATACCAGATCCTATAAAAGTGATATCCGTGTGGTTAGTTTCAAAATCCATAAACTATGGTTTTTTTGTTTTTATTACGCGAGCTGGATTACCAACTACTGTCGTATATTCTGGAACATCTTTAATTATTACTGTTCCTGCCCCTATTAATGTTTCTTTCCCTATTTCTTTAACACCAGTCATAGCAGTAACTCCCATACCCACATAAGCATTTTCTCTTACATTGATTAAAGCACCTATATTAACTCCAGACGACATAAAAACTCCATCTTCTAATGTTACATGATGGGCAATAGTACTATCCATATTAATCATTATATAGTTCCCGATAGTTGTATGTGGCATCACAATATTACCGGCTAGCATATATACAGCTTCTCCTATAGTAACATCTGGCGCTATAGACACAGTATGATGTAAAAAACCAGGTATTCCATACCCTTCTTTTTTTAAAGTAGATAAATATTCTACTCTTACAGCATTTACACCAATAGGGCAATATACATCTTGAATTTTATTTTTAAAATCATCTAAAAACAAATCCTTATATCTACCAATAACAGGTATATTAATAACATCTTTACCTGCGAGATCAGGATTATCATCAATAAAACCGACAATATTAACTCCTGCTTCTTTAAGGTACGAAGCGTATACCTGACCTTGTGTACCTGCTCCTATTATTACAGCATTTTTCAATTTTTAAAATATAGTTTTTAGTGGTTTTTTAATCTTTTTGGTTAATTGTTACCTGTAAAAGTAGGCATATTTACATTTTCTCCGCTGTTTATATCTTCTTTGAATAGAACTTTCTTTACTGTCATAAAAATAATCTTTAAATCAAGTTTAAAGCTTTTATTCTCAGTATACCAAACATCCAGTTTAAATTTCTCATCCCAAGAAATCGCGTTTCGCCCATTTACCTGTGCCCAACCTGTAATGCCAGGTCGTACATCATGTCTTTTTTTCTGATAATCATTATATAGCGGTAAATATTTTACTAAAAGTGGTCTAGGTCCTATTAAACTCATATCACCTTTGATCACATTAAATAATTGAGGTATCTCATCTAAAGAATATTTTCTTATAAACTTACCAGTTTTTGTAATCCTATCCTCAAAAGGTAATAACTCTCCTTTTTCATCTTTTTTATCATTCATACTTTTAAACTTAATAATCCTGAAAACTTTTTCATTTTTACCAGGTCTCGATTGAAAAAAGAATGGCTTACCATTATTAGCTATCATTAACAATATAATTAAAACTAATATCAATGGTGATAGTATCAAAACACCTATAAAACAAAGTGTAAAGTCTATAAAACGTTTAATAAATGAATTATACATATTAATTTACGCTTGTAATTCGGACTCGATACTATTAAGTAAATCTCCAACATTATTCATATTCATTAAGTCCATTAACTTAAATTTTATATCAAATGTTTTTTCTACTTCGGTTATGATCATCATATGTGTAATAGATTCCCATCCATCTACATCATTTGCTGTGGTTTCATTAGAAAGTTGGAAATTTTCATGTTCTAATACAGAAACAAATGCTGTTTTTACCTTAGATAAAATCTCTTCTCTACTCATCAATTGTTTGCTTTAATTGTTTAATTTATATTAAAATGTTTTTTTAATTCTTTTCTATCAATCTTTCCATTAATACTATGAGGAAATTCTTTTATAAATCTCACATGCATAGGTATCATATAGGATGGCATTTTTGACTTCATATAATCAAAAATGTATTCAGTATCGAACTCTTCGGACTCAATAGCAATTCCAAGCTCTGCATTACCAAGAGAATTGGTAATATCTAACGCTACCATATTCACTTTTTTCTCTGATTTATACTTCGCATGAAATTCGATTTCTGCAAGTTCTACTCTATAACCTCTTATTTTAACCTGAAAATCTGCTCTTCCCACATATAAAAAGTCTCCATCTTCATCTTTTAAGCACAAGTCACCTGTTTTATAATATCTTATATTATTTCCGTTTTCATCTCTAGTAAAAAAACTTTGCACATTTCGTTCTTCATTTTTCCAATATCCAGGTGTAATCTGTGGTCCACCCAAACATAATTCTCCAGTCTCACCTATCGCAACTTGTTCATTTTTTTCATCCACTACAAGATACAATGTATCTTTTTGTGGAGTACCAATGGCTATTATTCCATTATGTGATTTAGTGTCTGTTTCCTTATGGTATGGATAAAATCCACTATACACGGTAAACTCGGTAGGACCATAATAGTTAAATATTTTACAATTCGGAAGACAATTACTCCATTCTTTTGCTATATCACTATGTAAAGCTCCTCCGCCAAAACTACAATACCTAACATCAGGAGCATTTATCTCTCCAAAATATGGTCTCAAATAATTAATTATAGATGGAACCATTGTAAGCACCGTAAGTTTTTGTTCATTAATTAACTTAAAAATATAGAAATATTTAATTGCACCCTTGGGAATTGTATACATGCAAGATCCTGCAAGTAGCGGAAACAAATATGTTACAACTGAAAAATCAAAAGTAAGTTCGAACATCTGCAAACATCTATCCGATGGAACTAAATTAAATGTTGGTTCTGCATCAATTGCTCCCACCAATGCCTGAACATTATTAAAAGTTATTGGAACGCCTTTAGGCAAACCTGTAGTTCCAGAAGTAAATAAAATATATGCTAATTCATCACCTGAAAATTGCTTAGGTTCTAAATTAATTTCGGCATCTTTTAATTGATTAGTAGCAATAACCTGATAATCATTATACATCGAACTTTCTGATGAATCTAAAACGAATTTAGTCTCTGTAAGTTCAAAAACTTTTGAATTTCTTTCAAAAGGAACTTCTGGATTAACCGGTACGTAAGCTTTACCTTCTAGCCACAATGCTATTATACTCGCATATGTTTGAAGATCATCATTAGTAACTAAACCAATAAGTTTTTCTGAATCCTCAATCTCGCTTGCGACCGTTAATCTAATTTTAGATATTTCTAAAGCAAACTCCTTATACGTATAGAAAACACCATTAATACATAAAACATTGTGATCTGTGTGTTTTTCTATTGATTCTTGTAATTGTTTTACGAATTCCATCTGTAGTCGGTTATACTAATTGGTTTAATAAAAATGTCCATCTCGGTTTAACATCGAAAAATTCTCTGAGTCTATTTTTGTGTCATCATGCGCTAATCCCTTTTTAGTCACTTTATGCGTAAAAATTGTCTTATATCTTTTCGTAATCGTATTGGATAACTTGGTGTCATCCGTGAATATGAATGTTCTTTTTTGTTTTACAAAGTTTTCCATCAATGCGTCTACGCAAGCATCATAATTCTCTTCATCCTTAACAATAAAATACTTTATATTAAACTCATTATAATTAATCACATATGATAAAAAACCAATAATTTCTTCTCCTTTAACAATTTTTAAGTTATGAAGATAAATATTATTACTAATACCTGTTTGTAATGATTTATGAGGATGTCTTTGGGGTACTGGAGTCTGTAAGTATTGATTTGCGTCAATCTGCCAGTTCACATATTCTTTATTTTTATAAATTAAATCATTATCTAACAGAGGTTGTATAAAGCTCCAAGTTTCATCATCTAGTTGATTCACATACTCATAAGAAAGATTTTGTACGTTTTTTTTGAATTTTGATGTATTTAATGACCGAATCATCCATCCAGTGAAACTATCAAATCTGTCTAATATAAATTTAAATGATTTTAAAAACTTAAATCTTCCAATTAACATAGAAGCATCTAAACTAAAAAATATGGTATGCCTTAACCTAGAAGCGATTACTTTAAATGGTTGTTTTTCATAAAATGTAGTAACATTCTCCGCGTATGATTTTATTAAAACCTGTTTACCTGTTAGGTTCACGGCTTCATTATAGATATAAGTTCCTAATACGGTATCCTTATATGACTTATGAACCCACCAGGAAATCATCCAATATACTTTTTTAGGATCTCCATTCTTTACATTCAATAAATCTGGAAACATAAATATAAAAGAAATCATCTTATCCCCTTCATATCCTATTACACCACAATAATCATCCTCCTGAATTCTATTGTTAGCAACTAACCATAATGCCTTACTTTTGGGTAATGGCGCTAGATCATTTTTCCAATAAGTATTATTATCAATAGCTTCGCTTAACATTTTTTTTGTTAAGCCTATTACTTGTAAATCCTTACTCATTTTTTTATTAGTATAATATAACTAGTTAGTTCCATCAAACCATTCTGACGTTAATTCTTTTGATAAATTAACATCTTCCTTTTTTACTACTTTTTTTAAAGTTAGACCTAATATCTTTAGGTCTAACAAAAAACTACAATTCTCAACATACCAAACATCATATTCGAACTTCTTTTTCCAAGTAATGGAATTTCTACCATTAACCTGTGCCCAACCTGTAATACCAGGTCTTACATTATGTCTTTTTTTCTGTGTTTCATTATAAACTGGTAAATACTCAATAATCAAAGGTCTAGGACCAATTAAGGACATATCACCTTTTAGCACATTAATCAACTGTGGAATTTCATCCAGCGATGTTTTCCTAACAAAAGTACCTACAGTCGTCATTCGTTCATTATCTGGTAATAAATTACCTTTATCATCCTTTAGATCATTCATAGTTTTAAACTTAATGATACTAAATATTTTTTCAGATTTACCAGGACGTTTTTGTACAAAAAATGGTTTCCCATTATTTGCTATTGCAAGAAATATTATCAATACTAAAAATATAGGTCCAATACATATCAATAGCATCAAAGAAATGCTAAAATCAAAAACCCTTTTAAAAAAATACCTATACACCTTTTTCTAGTTAAAAATGACTACAATAAAAATCATGGAAAAAATTCCATGTCATACTTTTATACTTAAAAAACGGGGGAAATAAAATAGATAAACGATAAATGTCTGTCAGGGGGAATGCAGTGATCATCATATCTATAATTCTATCGTTAGAATCGCTGGCAAATATACAATGTATATTTTACTTTTTTAACTTAAATTAACTACTTTTTGATAAAAAACAATTCGTGCTTATATTTAAATTTTGAAGGCTCTTTAAGCACTGAATTCATTAACAATAGCTCTTTGTTTACCCGAATTTAATAAAGGGATTTCTGAAACATATTCTAATTTTATCAATGCATCTTCTCCTAGATATTCTTTAAACTCCTTTATAAACTCATTTTCTTTTTCAAAAACATTATTTTCAGTTTTTAATTTTATAAGATATTGATTTGCTGTCTTCTGGATAATTTGTCTTTGTTTAACTTCTTTGTACTTATTAATTACCAAAAGAATACTTGTGGATAATATCTCTCCAGATGTACTACGTATCATATCCATCTTTCTACCTTCTACTTTAGTCAACACTAACCTTGCTATATTCTTATTTTCTATATAATTCATAATACCAATATCTCCAGTATCATATCGAATCATAGGGGTATCATAATTAAATAAGTCTGTAATTACAATTCTTCCTAATGTACCAGGCGTTACTCTAGTATCACTATTGAAATCTAAAACTTCTACATAATAACTTGCCCAGTTAATGGTAAAATATTCTTTCTGACAAGGTTGTTGCGCAATCATTCCATTTTCTGCGTTAGAATATCTAGATACCATATCAACATCAAAATATTTTTTCATTGACTTTTTAGTTAATGGGTCTAAACGTTCAGACATTCCTATTACGGATCTTAATTTACAATGAATTGGTTTAGAATTTATAGTATCTAAATACTTACATATTTTATCAAATGATGACGCATACCCTAACATTCCTTTATTTGATTTATCGTTCTTTAAGACATCAACCAAATCCTTAATAGAATCTGACGATAAATCAAATACATCAATTGGAGTAATATTTTGAAAAAAAGATGCTAGTTTATTTTTCATTTTAAACATATTCCAAAAACGTAAATAGAATAGTTTATATCCAATATAAAACCCACACAACTCAGAAAAATAAATGATATCAGCGGTATTTCTAGCTTTTTTATTAATATCCTGATATACGGTAAAAGAGGCTCCAGTAGACCCACTCGTAGACACTCCAATTTTCTTGCTATTCTTATGTTTTTGAGATTGAATTTTTTGATAAGACGATCTTACAATTTCTTTATTAACCACAGGAAAATTCTCAAGGTTTTCTGGATTTATATCTTTGTAAAACACAGTAGATGTTACAGCATGCTTTAATACATCTTTCAAAAACTTTGATTGTTTATCTAGTACGGCCTTTTCTAAAGGGTTCTCTATACTATCTTTGATATCAAGATAATGTCTTCTAACTTTTCCTCCAGAAACAAAATCAACTATCCAAAAAGAAATATTCCTAATCTTTTCGTTAACTCTCATATTCTATACTTACTCTTAATGAATAAAGCCCCGAAATAATCAAAGTCACATATTGATATTGTGTGTATAATAGATGAAACTAAGATAAAACATATTGTGGGTAATACTATATTTTATCAATCTAAATTATGACGATGTTATTTACTTTTCTTGTTTTGGGTAAAATAAGAAATTGTTTCTAAAAACTAAAGGAAAAATGAAATTACAATTCGTTGTGTTTTTTGTTATACTTTATTATTGTTAATAATATTAACACGCTTAAAATTCCACAACCAAAAATCCAATATAATAAAGTACTATTCTTAAAAGGAATTGGTGAAGAATCTCCAATAAGGTAAAATCCTCCCCAATAAAAAGGGGCCTTATAATCAATAGTAGTAGTATTAAGAAATTTTAATTTAGCATTTTGAAGTGCTTTATCTTTACTCATACCTTTTTTAAGATTAGAATAGAAATACTCCATTAACTTTGGAGTAGTTTCGTCTGATACTGACCAATTCGTTAATAATAAGCTTTTAGTTCCTGCATACTGAAAGGCATTCCCCAAACTCATTATTCCTTCACCTTTGGCTATTTTACCAGAACCTGTATTACAGGCACTAAGAACTGCTAGATCCGAAGGAATATTTAACATCATTAATTCATGGCTATACAGTAAATTATCTTCTTCCGTATTGTTATTATTTGTAAAAAAAAGTTTAGAATTCTCTGGGTTTTGGTTATCAATCACCCCATGAAGCGCTAAATGTAAAATACCATATTTTCCAGCATATTTCTTAAAGTTAGCTTCAGTAGATTGAGAATCATAATAATATTTTCCATCAACAATTTTAGAGATTTCTTTAATCTCTTTACGAGTACCAGGTAAATCCCTAAGTATATCAGCAGCTCCTATATTATCTTTTGAATTAAAGAAACTTTCTGAATAGGAAAAGGCAAGACACTCCTCTTGTAACATATCAGGATTTATATCATTTTTAAAAGATGTCCACAATAGATTAGAAGAATTGGCATAACTAATTGCATAATCCTTGAGAAAATATGAAAATTGTTCCGGATCATTAGATCTATCATTTTGTGTTAATAATAAATCAAAATTAATATGCCACAAAAATCCATCTGGAACAATTATCAATCGATCTCCTACAAGATCATTTTCAAAGGGTTTTATTAACTTAAAATATAATTGACTAGAATATTTTTGGTATTTAACTAAATCTTTTGTGGTAATACTTTCATGAAATTCTTCAACCTTTTTCTTAGGGTTTTCTAACAATAATTCTTTTACGGAAATGGTGTTTTTGGAAATCACAAAAGCATAAATCAAATCATTATCAGTAGTAAAAAACTCTATTAAAGTAGTATTTTTATTTAATTTTTCTTGAATATTGGCAACTGAAATAATTTCCTTTTTATACTTAATTTGATGATACTTAGGGTAATTTTTTTCCAATATTTTTAGTAATGAATCTTCTTTTCGATTAACATCAAATAGTTTTATTTCATTTTCTGTTATTCTTATTGTATCAATAGGGTTATTTAGAGAAGAAGAAATAATCTGTCCTTTATAAAACGCTCTTTTTCTTTTAAGATTTTCAGCTAGGTTAATTATTTCTGAAGGAACAATAGAATTTTTAGCATATGAATCTTTCAATAACTGTTTAAGTGTGTTTCCTTTACTTTTCTCCGAATAATAAAAAGCATTCAACAACCTTTCTTTATTTTTTGTTTCTTCATAAAATAACATTTGCGAATTTATAACATCTGTATAAATTTCTTTTGTCTGTTTTGCAAATGCCACTTTATCCTTATAATTATTGGAAGTACTGCGAATCCTATCAATAACTATATCTATTTTATCGTATATACTTAAAGATTCATTTAAATAATTCAGATCTTTATTTTTAACAAATATTGCATTTAACGTTTTTCCTTTGTTGTAATATGTCATTAATATTTTTTGCAAATCATAGAAATTACCTGGATCAAAACCATCTTTACTGATAGTTTTTTTATCCTTAGTATTTGCTAATAATGACTTATTAAAATATTTAATTGCTTTTTTGTACTTTTTTTGATTGTGATAAACTTTAGCTATTGCTAAATAAAAATCTGAAGTTATAGGATGCTCTTCACTAAATTCATTAAGTAATAAATTTAATCCCTTTTGATAATATAATTGTGCTTCTTCATAGCTCTTCATTTCACTATAAACATTTCCTATAAACTCAAATGCTGATGCAATCGCACGATGTTTTCCAAATAATGAATTACCAATCTCAATAGATTTTTTATAATATTCTATTGCTCTATTATATTCTTTTATTTTAAAATAAAGATCTCCCATATATAAATATACCGTTTGAATACTAGTATGATTCTCACCAAAAATTGATTTAGAAAGTATTAGAGCTTTATTATAATATTTTAGAGCTTGATCATAATCTTCATTATAAAAACAGACCCTCCCCATATTTCTATATATACTTCCAGAATGAGGATGCTTTTCACCATGAATTTTAAGACCTAAATTCAAACTTTTCCTTAGATATTCTAGTGTTTTATCGTACTCCCCTTTTTGATAAAAAACTATGCCAGTATTAAGGTATAATATTTTCTGTCCATTTAAGAAATTTTCATTTTTGTAAATTGTTAAGGCTTTTTCATAACATTTTAGTGCATATTCATATCTCATCATTCTAAATGAGGTCAAACCAGCATTAAGGTTAACTTGTCCTACATAGAGATGATTATCCCCAAAATTTTTGACAACAATATTTAAAAACTTATTATAATATTCTAATGCCTTTTCATATTTCCCTAAATCACTATAAATTATACCAGTAACATTATAATTAAACCCAATTTTTATATGATCTGAGCCTAATTCTCTTAACCTTATAGCGATTGCTTTTTCATTATATTCTAATGCTAACTTATATTTATTAATTCTGTAATTGAACATTGCCAAATTGCTATAAGATATGGCTAAATCAAGATGATTTTCGGGAAACAATTTCTTTCTTATATCCAATGCTTTTTGAAAATAAATCAATGCTTCATCATAATTAGATAAACCCTGAAAATAAACCCCCTGATTATCATAAGCATTGGCTTTTTCCGGATTATCTTTTTCTAGATACGTAGAACTTATATGTAAAGCTTTTTTAATATTATCCAAAGATTTATCAAATTTCATTGAATTTCCGTAATTCTCAGAAATTTTATTATAGCAACTTGCAACCTGTTTCCAAGATTTATTTTCCCTATAAATATTTAATGCTTCTTTAAAATAGGTAATAGAGCTATCTGCTTTTTTTTCCAATAAAAAGTAATTTCCTTTTTCAAAATATTTGTATGCTGTAATTGTATCGTTATTAACTTGGGAATAATTTTTATAAAACGAATGAAATAGAATAACAAAAAATACGAATCTGTTTAAAGAAATTAGTTTTATTATTTTCATAAACTGGGACAATATTACTTTATATACTTAATTATAATCGGGAGAATGTTGTGAACATATGATCACAATTGTCGATATTCTTCTAAAATTGCATTCCAAACTTGTTTTCGTTCATATCGTTGGCATATCATGTCTCTTGCTTTCAAGGACAACTCGTCAGCATATTTTTTGTCAGATACAAACTTCTTCATGGAGTCATAAAGTGCTTCAGAACTTTTAACTGGTATAATAGTACCATTTACACTTTCTGAAACAATTTCGTTACAACCATTAATATTAGTAACAATACTCGGTAAACCCATAGATCCCGCTTGCATTACAACATTAGGAAAACCCTCTCTATAACTAGGAAATGCTAAAGCATCAGATATAGAAAAAAATGGTCTAACATCATTTTGCCAACCAACAGAAATAATATTAGGATTATTATCAATCTCATTTTCTGTTTCTGGTAATAGTGGATCAAGATCTCTCTCATACGTTCCTACAAGCAATAATTTTGTTTGCTTATTTTCGGTATTTAACTTCTTAAAAGAAGTCATCAACTCATTAATCCCTTTATCTTTTACAAATCTTCCAACAAATACAAAAACAAAATCCTTCTCATCAATACTAAGCTCTTTACGTAACTTTGCGTTATCTTGATCTGTATACTTAGAAGGATCAAAATGAGCTGTATCTATACCATTAGAGCTTCCCTCTCCGATTACTTTCAATTTTTTTGCTCGAGTATATTTATTTTCTAAAATGATATCATTAAGACCAAAAGAATTAGGGTATATCATAGTTGCACAAGCGTATGTCATTTTTTCTACTGTATCTAATAACAATCTTTTTGCTCCAGTAGCTTCTAACAATGGTAATCCAGCAATAGTATGTAATCTATGTTTAACTCCAGCCAATCTTGCTGCCAACATAGATAACGTTCCAGCTTTAGGAGTATGACTATGGACAATATCAGGCTTTTCTTTTCTAAAAACCTTGTATAATTTGTAAACAGCTTTTAGATCCTGAATAGGAGTAATTTTACGAGTCATTTCAATAGGAATTACCTCTATTCCTTCTTGTTTGGCTACTCTATCTAAAATATTTTCATCTTTACTAGAAACACCTATCACCTCATAATATTGAGACATAAACTTTAGTTGTCCTTGAAGTAATCCTCCTAGAGACCTAGGAACAGTGGTTACACGAATAATCTTACCCTTATTTTTCACTTGTTTATTAAAAATGTATGTTTTCGGTGCAAATATATAGATATAACAGGCTATTAAAGTTTTTATTTATATTCTTTTTTAACATACATATATTATATATATTGGAAAACATTTTAGATTCAAAGATCTAATTTAGAACATAAAAGAAAGAAAAAACTCACAGACATACTCCTTTTATTGGGGAATAAACCCATTAAATTTATGACTCATACACCCTCCATCAGTAATCCTATAACTTTTTCTAATTACAAATCAGGTTTTGATCTCGATATCAAAAAGAATTACGGTAAACCCATAACTGTTTAATTGTTTAATTATCAATTGATTAAGATTTGTAAATTTTAACATTTTTTTTCGACATAATGCACAATAGTATCGATGAAACTCCGTTAAAAATGAAATTAAAAACCAAAAACACCCCCCAACCAAAATGAAAAAGTTACCCTATTTTCTATTAATTGTATTTACTATGAGCTTCTTTGCTTGTAGTACGGAAAACATCGAAGATGTAATTTCTGAAGAAGAAGAAGTTATTGAAGACGAAGACGACGATCAAGAAGAGGAAGAAGATGATGAGATTGTCTCGGATACTTTATGTGATTTTGATCTTTCTGGTCTAGCTGCTAACTCTACAGTAACAATTGACTGTCTATTAGATTTAGAAGGACAAACTATTAATTTACCGCCAAATGTAACATTTGATTTTGATGGTGGTGATATTTTTAATGGTACTCTAGTTTTCTCTGGAGGAACTATTGATGGTAGACTTTTAAATTCTAAATTAGGAACTGAAGGTACTGTAAATCTTAAAGATCCAATATTTAAGTTTACAGCAACCAGATGGGAAAATATTGTTCAGGGACAGACTACATCTGATATTGCTTTGAAAAATACTGCTGAGTTCGAAAATTTAATGATCCGGATTAAAGAAATGGGTGGAACAACTTTTGAAACTAATGTTTTTGATGCATTTTTCGAAACTACCAAAGTAACTAGTACTACAGCAGATCAGAATTTTTATGCTTCTGTAGAAGCTATTAATGTACCATCTGACTTTCATTTAAAAATGTCCAATAGCACCAATTTACGTCAATTTCCTGCAGGATCAAGAATTGCAAACGGTGCGGTTTTAGCTGTTAGAGATTCTGATAATGTTACAATCTCTGGAGGAAATATAATTGGTGATCGAAATGTTCGTGAGTATGCAGCTGATGATGTTGGTTTATATGGAACTCACCTTCTTCATGTTCATTCTGGAAGAAATGTAACCATAGATGGTGTTAATTTTGTAGAAGGATCGAAAGGTGCTCTTGCAATTTATTCTTTAGGTTTCAGATTTAACCCTGATTATGTGCCAACATATGGTATCAAAGTTATCAATTGTTCTTTTACAAATATTAGAAGAATGGGTATTGCTCTTACTGATGGTAGTGATATATTAATCGAAGGAAATACCTTTACCAATGTAGGTCAGCCAATGTCTGGTTCTGATGGAGGTGAAGTTGGGTATGCTATTAATATAGAGGCTTTTAGAACTAGAGACGCTAATGGTGTTCTTATGGAAAATGAAAGAGCTTTTGATATTCTTATTACAAGAAATACCGAAATCAATAGTAGAGTTGGTTTTACAGCTGCTACAATTGGTCAAGACATAACAATTGATGATAATGATATAGAAACTAGATGTATTATCTCATTGGCTTCTGGTACAAAAATTACAAATAACAGGTTTAATGCGTCTGCTGCTGCTGCAGAAAGATTTGCAATTTTTGCCGCAGGTAGTCATAGTGAAACAGTTTTTGATAATGAAATAGCAGATAATAGCATTGTAGGGTATGCGATAGGAATTGCAACTGATACCAATGATATTAATGTTCATGACAATACAATTACTAATGGTGAAATAGGAATTCAATTAAAAGATACTTCGGATTCTATGTTTCACAATAACATTATCAATGTTAATGGAACTGGGATTAGTGCTACAAATACTTTTGTAAATAATACTAGTATTAATGAAAATGAAGTTACTGCTGGTGGATTTCATTTGTTCCTTACAGGATTTAATAATACTACGGAATCTAATGGATATACAATTTCTTTTGAAAGAAATAAATTCTTGAATTCTAAGAAAATTACTATCAATAATGCCAATGGTATTACATTTAAAAATAATGAAGTAACAGGTGGTATTGAATTAGGCACTTCTGCTAATATTGATATCTCTTCAAATACTAAAATAGATCCTAACGATAGTGATGGAATAAGATTATATGGATCTCATTCTGACGTTTCTATTACTAATAATAATATTTTGGAACCATCAGGTGCTGAAAGATTCGATTGTATTAATAATAACTCGGATACCCCTAACGCTATTGTGTTAAGTGGTAATACATGTGCTACTAGATAAGAATTAACCTTTTGTATATATAATTAAGAAGGGATGTCAAATATGATATCCCTTTTTTTTATTATGAATGTTATTTTATTGATTTATATGTTCAGAAACAAGTTTAGTAAAATACCTTGCTCCTTTATCATTAAGGTGTGATGGATCATGAAACAAATCTAATCGATTATTAAAATTTTTATCCTGAGAAAAGTCTAATACACGTATCTCCTCTTTATCAGCAATTTCATTAATTAATGTTAAAGATTTATTATTAGAACTAATCTTTCTTAACGTTGGAGAAATTACAAAAACTAAATCGATATTATTAGATTTTGAATTATCTATAAACTGTCTTAAAGCAGAAACAAAGTTTTCATCAATTTCTTGATCTTGATCACTAACATTTATTAAATGAGAGTTGATCTGGTCCTTACGTAATGTACCATGAAGAGGTCTATACCCATTATAATCTTTTTGAGGAGACGCATAATATCGAAGTATATGAATGATTGTAGAGTTTAATAAATATGATTTAAAAAACATCTCTACATCTATAAATTTAGAATTTAATCTAAATAATGGTCTTAGCTCATCTTTAAATTCGCTATAATATGGATGTAAGTCATTAAGTCTATCATAAGCAATATCAGAAGAATACAAAAAATCTTCATCTATATTAAGAATAAACAAACCAGGAGTGCTACGTTTTAGAAGCATTTCTTGCAATGCTAAATGATATAACAACTGTTGCCCTTCTGCACCAGCATTATAGGCCGTAGTATTAAATTGTTTCTCCAAAACTTCAGGAACATAATGTCTATGCGCGTGTGAACTTCCAAAAATCAATACTTCTGCTTCTGTTTCATAGATTGCGTGATTAGCTCTGGCATATTTACCCGTTTCTTGTAAAAAAAACACATGATTACTAACTACTCCTAAAAGTACATCTACAATCAAAATAATTATTACAAACTTTATGATTTTTGAAAATATAGAAGTGTATCCTTTCATAAATGAATCCTTAAAATTGAAAATAAATAAATTGGCTATGTCCGAAAACACCTAAATAAAGAATTAAATATATTAAGGTCGCATATATAAACATCCTTCCAACTTCACTTTTTGTAATAACAGCTACGAATGTATTATTGTTCCAATATTCTCTTTTAAGTTCAAGTATAACTAATAAAAGTATAGCCAATACAGCATATATAGAAGCAGCTATATCATCACCACTGCCAATATATAACTTACCGGGTTTAGTGAAAATTTTATTAATAATGTAAAAGGCATCACCTACACTATTAGCTCTAAAAAATATCCAAGCAAAACTTATAAAACAAAAAGTACTTATAATACTAAAAACTCCTTTTCTTTTTTTACCGCTACAAAGTATTTCTATGATCAAATAAACCCCATTAATAGCTCCCCATATAACAAATGTCCACTTAGCTCCATGCCATAAACCACTTATTAAAAATGTAATGAATAAATTAAAAAACCATCGGTATCTACCAACACGATTCCCTCCTAAGGGTATATATAAATAATCACGAAACCATGTAGATAAAGAAATGTGCCACCTATTCCAAAATTCATGAATTGATGCAGAAAAATAAGGCCTTTTAAAATTCGTCATTAAATCAAATCCAAAAAGTTTTGCAGTTCCTATTGCTATTAAAGAATACCCTGCAAAATCACCATAAATTTGAAATGCAAATAAAATAGTTGCAAAAACTAAACTTAAACCATCATGATACTCGACATTATTATAAACAGAGTTTACATAAATAGCGGTTCTATCGGCAACTACTAGTTTTAAAAAAAAACCCCATATAATTAGTTTTATTCCATAAGAAATTGACTCTTTTGTATATTTTCTTTTTTCTAAAAACTGTGGTAATAAATGTGTTGCTCTTTCAATTGGTCCTGCCACTAACTGTGGAAAAAAGGAAACGAAAGCCGCAAAGGATATAAAATCTCTTGTAGGTTGTAGTTTACCTCGATAAACATCAATTGTATAAGACATCGTTTGAAAAGTATAAAAAGAAATACCAACCGGAAGAATAATATTTAAGGTTGTAACATCCTGTATATCATAACCTATAGAACTACATAAGTCAACCCAAGAATCAATAAAAAAGTGGCAATATTTAAAAAATGATAACACACCTAAATTAAAAAAAATACTTACTAAAAGCCATCTTTTCCTTAATTTTTGAACATCACAAAGGTTTATTTTGATACCTACCAAATAGTCTACTATAGTACTTAAAGCAATTAATGCTAAAAACCTATAATCCCACCAACCATAAAAAATATAACTTGAAATTAACAATATTATATTTTGAAATTGAAGGTTGCCTTTCTGGAAGAGCCAATAAACAACAAAAACAATTGGGAGAAATATTAAAAAATCAAAAGAATTAAAATACATGATCTAAATGAGTTCTTTAAATCTCTATTGTAAAATTTCTTTTTACTGCATCAAATTTTCCATTTGGTCCTAATGGAATATCCTCAACAACATGTATTTGATAGTTTATGGTTTCACCTAATCTATCCTTCATATTGTATATAAGTTTTTGCCTCATGTGATCATCAAACTTTTCATCAGCAATCAAATTAACTATAATCTCATTAGGGCTTTCTTGTACAATTTGACTTTTTACTATTCCTTCTAGACCTTTATATGCTGTATCCATTCTACCAACATATCCTTTTTCTTTGGTCCATAATATATCATCTTCTCTACCTGTCAATTTCTCTATCATTGGCATTAGACATCCACAGTCACAGGTCTTCCCTGCTTCAGAAAGTAACACTGTATCTTCTATATTATATCGAATCAAAGGTGTTTTAAGATTTGTAAAACTCGTAACTACTAATTGAGCAACTTCTCCAGCCTTTGCTTTTTCTCCTTTATTATTTATAAACTCAAAAATTCCTGAATCTGTATTTAAATGCAAATTACCTTGAGTACATTCGGTAATAAAAGGACTACCTTCACTAGAAGCGTATTGATTATATACGTGGCAATTAAATGCCTTCTCGATCTCCAGTCGTTGATAATCATACAATGTTTCTGCCGTAACTGCAATTGCTTTTGGAGTGAAGTTTAATGTCAAATTATTCTTATTAATGAACCTACTAATAATATAAATAGCAGATGGATATCCATCTAACAAAATAGGTTTAAAACGATTTAGTTTTTTTACATAATGACCTAAATTATCATCTGTTAAATGATATGTAGACATTAGTAGTTGATTCTCGAAATAATTATATACCCAAAATGGCGGTTTTTTAGAATCTGGTTTTACAATTAACCTTCCAGAAAACCTAACTTGTTTCACCCTCTTTGTTTCTAGACCAATCGCTTTATGAAACCTTCTCCATAAGGCAAATGATCTATTGATTGATTCCTTATCTAAATAATTAATGGTAGGAGCGCCTGATGTTCCGCTGGTATAACCAACACCATCAGTATTTCGGCTTTTATTAACCAAAACATCTGGATTCTTTTTACGTTCTGCTTTGGTAAGAATCGGCATTTGCTTAAGAGCATTGTAAGGATTCTCCTCTATATCCTTAAGTGTTATTCCTAATTCCTTCATTTTTTCGCTATACCAATCAGAGTAATTAAAAGCTTCGGATAATAAGAGAACTAATCTACTCTTTTGATATGCATCTATTGTTTTACTATCCGCATTCCACAAATCAACATACTCTTTTAAGAACGCATCAAACTCTTTTGTATATCGCTGTTTAGAATTTTGAAAAGCCTTAATATTGAGTAATATAAACTTAAATGGATAAGGCAAATTATTATAAATTTTCTCTTGCAACTTTCCCATAACTACCGTCTTACTTGTTCTTTATAAAATTCATGAATTTTTTTAGTGTTCGAAACGATGTCATAATCTCCTTTTACTATTTTTTCTGTATTGTCATTCTTTTTGGAAGCATCCGTCTCGATTATTTTTCCGGCCCAATATTCCGCAGGTTTATCAATAGACAAAAATTCTATATCATCGGTAAGGCTAACTTCTGTAGTAATACTATCCGAAGCAAAAACTTTAATTCCTGCAGCTTGCGCCTCAATCAATGTAACCGGCAATCCTTCATAAAAAGATGGAAAAACGAACACATCAAACATTTGAAATAATTCGGGTACATCTGCTCGCACTCCTAAAAAATGTACATTATTTTGAATCCCTAAATTCTCTACTTCTTTTTCAATTACTTTTCTAAGAGGACCATCTCCTATCATAACCAAATCACAATCTGGTTTTTCATTCAATACAGCTGAGAAAATTTTTAATAAAAAAGCATGGTTTTTTTGACTAGCAAAACGTCCTACATGACCAATTACTAAACGATTCTTTAAATTAAACTCTTCCTTATATTTATTTGCTACCACTGAATTATGGGCAAACTTTTCTGTATCAATCGCATTATTCATGGTAATAAATGAAGTACTATTTCCAAATAACCATTTCCCAGCTTTATCTCCACAAGAAAATAGATGCGTAGCATCTTTCTTTACCTTCTTTTTAAGCTGAAGTTTGATTAATTTCTTAAAAGTTTCTTTTTTACTTTCCTTATTAGAAAATAATGACATAAAACTAACATCATCAATTGCAATATGCGCGTGTGCAATTCTACAAGGAATATCAAACTCTTTAGCTATTTTAAGAGGAAAACAACTAAAAGTATTTAAGTGAGAATACACGACATCATACTCTTTATGTTCTTTAAAAAACAATCTAAGTTTTTGGTAATAGTCTCCTGGAAAGAGTGGGTTTATAGGATCAAATCTATATATTTTGCCTCCTCGACTCTCAATTTCGTCATCAAAAGCAGCTTTTTCTTTCCTATGCACCAAAAAGTCAAATTGTACTTTATCTTTATCTATCTTTCTATAATAATTCATGATCATAGATTCCGCTCCTCCTCTATTCATGATCGTAAAAACTTGCAAAACACGTATTGCCCCCATTAGAATTCTCCTTTTGTTTTATATCTTATATATAGGTTTAATAGTATTCCAAATGGTATAGCTAAAACAGTTGTCATTTTTTTTGGAGATTCACTAATAAAAGATCCATTTTTAGTAAAAATTGCACTCGATACATAATGAATTGCATTCTTAAATTGATCTTTAAAATTTTCCGCTAGTTTCATTCTACTTTTTCTAGAAAAAGCGAAACCTTTAGGATGTCTTCTATATTGTTTTAAGATATTCATACTAGATCCATCTTGCATATACTCTACCTCGCATAACACTTCATTAATAGGTAGTAATTTATAATCTTGATCTATTAATTGATACAAATACCCTAGAGGAACAAAACGTTCTCCTTCGAAAATAGGATACGCAGGGTATTTTTTTACAACCTCAGTTCTGTACACTAACTTTTTATCTCCAAGTACTTTATGTACGTTATATAAATCATATAGTGTAGTTTCTTTTATATGCTCAGGAATTTTAGTTCCTATAATTTTTCCTTCAGGATCGGCATCTAAGCCTACCAATCCAGCAAATTCGGGTTTGTCCTTTATTTTTTCCCAAGCAACAAGAATTTTTTCTATTGCTTCTTCTCCTATACAATCATCACTATCAATACATACGTTTAGTGCAGTTTCTGTCAATCTATACGCAGCATTGTGCCCTCCATGCATCCCTTGATTCTCTTGATAATGATATTGTATATCAATTTTTCCTTCCTTAATCCAAGAAGACACCAACGTTTCTGTATCATCAGTAGAACCGTCATCAATAATTAACCAAACAAAATCCTGGTTAGACTGCTTGATTAAACTCTCATAGCACTTATGCAAACAGTAAGCTCTGTTATAGGTTGGTGTAAAAACGGTTATAGTTTTCATTAGTTAATTTGTTGTTAGTGATTATCCCCAATATAAATAGTACATCATATATGTAAAAGAAAAATAGGCCAGCATTACTTTCCCTATCATAAAATGCTGGTCTTTAAAAAATTGTTTCTTCAAAAATGGATATATGATTATTATTGCCATCATAAACCAAGATAGATAAGCAAATCTATTAGAATAGTTTGCTTTTATAACTAAAATCCAAAAACCATTACAAATCAAATATGTATTAAGCAATTGGAAGTAAAATTTATCTTCAAAATTCTTTTTATAAATAAAGTACCATCCTGCAAATACAGCAAAAGCACTATGAAATAAAAAATCCCATCTAAATCCAGTACTAGCAAATGCATTTGCATCTACTTCTGATGTTAAATATCCAGTAAGTCGATCATCTCCAAAACCTAAACTAGCAAAAAGCGTAACCCATAAACTTCCCATTACTAATGACAATGGAATACAAGCTAACCATCCTTTAAAAAACACTTTAGGATTGTTATAAAAATTAGTAATTACATAAGCGAAAATTGGCAAGAACAATGTTTTATGAAAAAAGGTAGCAGCGAGAAAGAATAGCCCCATAACAACCTTATTTCGGTGATAGCATAATCCCCATAAAAAAAGCGATGTCGCGGCTCCGTTACGCATACCATTCACTCCATATGTCCAAAATGAAAATGAAACAATAAACATCACAAAAGAATAGTACCAATACTGACCAAATAATGTTTTTGATATTTTATATAGTGGAAAAATGTATATAAATGCGCAAATCGTAAAAAAAGTATGGGCTGATACAATCTGTGCCAATGTTTTCATAAACACATGCCAACCGTAATCATTTACCTCAGGAATATCTCCTCCTAATCTATATCTATCAAATGTGACTATATAATTGACGGTATCCCCAAAAATCCCACTAATTGGTCGTTGACCAATATATAAAATTAAAAAGATCAATAGAAAATAACCCGAAAAGTTTACAAACACGATATTTTTGTGCTCATTAATCTGTAACAGTCGGGTATGTAGTAATGTAAAAACAACCAAAAAGAAGCATAAATTAATATACAACGGGTAGTAAAACTCTAAAGGCACAAAAGTGTTCATTCTACTAATTAATTTTAACCGTTATGTTATTACTATTTTGCTTCACTTTTTAAGATCTTCTCTTTTGTTTTTTATAAAAATATAAAATTATACTTTTTTACCATCTTGCTTAATAATTCTTGCTGGATTTCCAACTACAACGCAATTGTCCGGAACATCCTTAACAACCACAGAACCGGCACCTATTGAACAATTATTACCAATCTTAATATCTCCAATAATAATAGCTCCCGTGTAGATAGATACGTTATTACCAATTGTAGGTCTTTTTCCATTTACTTCTCCTACAGTAACCAAATGATTTACATATAGATTTTCTCCAATTGAATCTGCATTTAAGATAGTACTATAAGGGTGTCCTGTTAACACACCTCCTCCTAATTTTGTACTAATATCAATTCTAAAATACTTTTCTTTCTTACAGTAAATGTTGAGTAAAATCGATACAATACCTCTATTTCTGAAATAGAATAATGTTCTAAAATCTGGAGAGTTTGCTAAAAAATTTAAAAGTAATGATATCTTACTTCCTTTTGTTCCTTTAGCAGTTGCCCACCTATCTATATCCATATCAATAATCCCTCTATTTTTACTCGTCTTATAAACGAATACATGAGGCAACAAAAAGATTTTATATATATTTAAAATTAATGATCTCATTTCTTTGGTATTAAATCATTAAACATTTTTTGCCAAAGAGTCATCACAGCATCTAACTGGTAGTTCTTTGCATTTTCTCTAGCATTCTTACCCATTTCCTGTATACGATCTCGATCACTCATTAATTTATTAAGCTGATCTACAAATGTATTATTATCATATGGAGGTATCAGGACACCTGTATTTTCGTCAATAATATTTCTTGGTCCATATGGACAATCAAAAGATACAATTGGTAACCCACAAGCTTGTGCCTCCAATAAAACTAAAGGAAAACACTCATTATGAGATGTCATCACAAAAACTGATGATTGCATCATCTCTTCCTTAATTTTATCTGTTGACCCCATTAACTTAATAGAACCCTGTATACCTGCAGCATCAATCTTATCCTGAAGTTTCCTTACATAATTAGCTTCTCCACTACCAAAAATATCAAGCTCACAATCTTTTCGGATTTTCGAAAACTCTTGCCAAATATCTATCAAAATATCATACCCTTTCACAGCAGCAATTCTTCCTGCTGTAATAATCCTATTATTAGAAAGGTCTGATACATTATCTGGATAAAAAGTTAACGGGTTAGGGATAACTATAGTATTGTTACTCTTGTAGTAATTGGATTCGTCTTTATTTAGAATAACCAACCTATCGTATTTTGACTCTACGTAATCCGCAAACTTGAAAAAATATTTTTTAAAGAAACTCGGATTTTTCCGCTTTTCCTTCTCAATAAATCTGGAATAATGAAACTCTTTTACTTTTGGAATACCCTTAACTATAAATGGCACAAAATACGTATCTACACTATGACTACAAACAACTACGATGTCCGGGTTTATATCTTTTAATACAGCTTTAGTTTTAGAAATATGTTTAGGTAGTTTCTTAAGATTTTTTGGATGAAAATAAGATTTCCTTCGATTATAATTAATCCCTAGATCTCTAAAAATTATTCTTTGATCAAAAGTGTAACAGGGTTTTTCTTCTTTTTGTTCTGTTGTAATAATATGAACTTCATTACCTTCTTGTTCCGCTAAATAATTAGCTTTTATAGAAAGTACTCTTTCTATTCCTCCGTGTAGATATACTTGATCAATAATAAAGACTATTTTCATTCTGATCTTGGATTCATTAAATTAGAGAATAACTGATCCCATTCTTCTGCAATAGTCTCAGGTAAGTATTTTTTTACTGCTTCTTTTGCCTTAAGCCCCATAGATTTTCTTTTCCCTTCATTCTCTATTATGGCAATTATCCCTTCTGCAAAAGCATCAATATCTCCGTTTTCTATTAAAAGTCCATTCTCTGTATCTGTTATAATATCAGACGGTCCATACGGACAATCAAATGAAATACAAGGAACACCATACGCCATAGCTTCTGTAAGCACCATACCAAAACCTTCAAATCGTGAAGACATTGTATAGATGGAAGCTTGTTCATATTTTTCTGCTATGTTTTTTACAGGAGGATAAAAATTAATTGTCTTTGTTATATCTAAGTTCTCCGCTAATACTGCTAAACCTTCTGATTCACTAATAGTGCCATATATATCTAGTGTCCAATCAGGGTATTTTGATACAACTTGTTTCCAACTCTTTAACAATCGATCATATCCTTTTTGAAAACTATGCTTACCTACGGCAAGTACTTTTTTATTTTCAAGTGTACTTTTTGACTCAGGATAAAATGATAAAGGATTAGGAATTACCTTAAGATTTTTAAAAGACCATTCATTAAGGTTTCCTTTTGTTAATACTATAAAATGATCATAGTATGCTCCTCCAAAATTCATGAAACCAAACTTAGTAGCGGTTGTGATTCTTTTGATAATAGATCTTTTCCCTTTTTTAATCTCTACACTTCTAGAAACATGCCTTTCATAAATCATAGGACAAGGTTTTCCTAGTATTAAAGGAACGAAAAAACCTTTTAGACCATCATCACATACAGCAATTATATCAGGGTTTAAACCCCTAATAACACTACGCAAACCAGAAGCATATCTGTACATTCTAGATATCGGATTACCTTTCGCTCGCACGTTATGATATGAAATTTTAAGGCTGAAATCGTAGAACAAGTCCTTGGTTTCTTGATTTAATGTAACTATATGTATATCGTAATTATAATCTTCGGCAAGTTTACTAGCTTTAATAGAAAGTACCCTTTCCAGTCCACCAGGACCATCTATACGATTAACAATATATACAAGTTTCATCAAGTTTGACTTTAGAAAATGTCTGATCTATTTATTATTTTTTTATTACAATATCCAAATAAGGATAACAGAATCCGCTGGTTAAATTTTTATTCAGTGATTTTAAAAACTTAATATATCGTAATCCTTTAAAACCTACTTTCAAAAAAGCAGACTTTTCAAATTTCATTAAACTACTAACCACGTTTATTTCATTTAAAGGCGCAATCGCTACTTCGAACTCATGATAACTTGCTCCTCTCCCCCATCTTTTAAATTTCATCATACTTTCATCATCTAATTCTCTATAAGAATCTTTGAAATTTTTTCTACTAGAAAACTTAGAATAATAATATCCTAAATCATCCGGTAGCCAATCGTAAAAGGGTAATGCAGCAGTATGCGAATCATAGTACCACAATCTATTAGGCGTTTCAATAACCGCTAGATATCCACCTTTTGATAACATACCCCAGGCTTGTTTTAAAGATTCTAATCGTTCACTAACAGTCATATGCTCCAATACAGCATAATAGATAATAAAATCAAATTTTTGATCCTTAAAATTCTTTTCTATTTCCTCTCCATTCACATGATGCAACTCTGCTTCATATCCTGCAATCTTCATTCTATCTTTAGCTACTTCTAAAGCTCCTGCATCAACATCGACACCAACTACTTTGGCCCCTTGCTCGCTTAAAGCTAACGTAGAAATACCAGTCCCACATCCAATTTCTAAAATACTTGCTCCATTTAAGTCCTTAACACTATGTAACCAAGGAGCTATTCTATTTCTATTATAATATAGGCGTTCAAAAAGCTGTCCACTTATCGCTTGATTATATTCTTCAGTGGACAATCTACTTTTAGTGTTTCCTCTGTCTAAATAATTTTCTTTAAGCGATTTTGTTAATTCTTCTAATTGCTCTTTGCTAAATGCAGTGTGTTTTTGTTGCATTTTTTTTGGAGCTGTAAAGAATCTATCTTTTAACAGTTTTTTGAATACCCTTTTCATCGTTTGTGCGGTTGATTAGATTTTATTAGTAACTTTTTCTTTTAATGCATTGGCAAGTTCGTGGTGTTTTTCGAGGTTTTTTACGGTTGTATCGTTGGTTATTTTTCCTTCTAATCCAAAATTAGAAGTATATGATCCGGTTTTACTGTCAATATCAATTCTATTAAATAATTCTAGAATACCATCAAATCGACAAGAATCTACAAAACTATCAAAACCGTTAACAAAAATTACAGGTGTTCCCATTGCTAAACAAGGCAATGCGCAATGAATTCTAGAGGTAATAACAAGTTTTGCTCTTGCATATTTATTCAATAAATCTACGGCCATATCAAACTTTTCTTCATCTGTGTAGGTATTAGAAGGTGGTTCTTGATTAATAAATGTTGCTGTATCTAATACTTCTTTACTGATAAATTTTTTGATATGTTTATTCTTCTTTCCTAATTTAAAAGCCGATCCATTAAGAATATTTTTTATCGTAATCTTTGTGTTATAAAATACTTTTTCGGCTCTTGGGTAACTGTATAAAGGATCTACGATATAAATATCATCTCCTCTTTCTGAATCATCAACTTTATAAGAATCCAATGTTAATGTAAGGCATCCTGTAAAATGCGCATCAATACCTTTCGCTTTTAATGTATCTGCAGTAAATTGATCTCTACATCCAATCGGTTCGTGCTTCTTTAAATAAGCAATACCTTTTTCGCTTAACATTGCAGGAGCAGCAGTATTGTTCATATGAAAAGATACGAATACAGGATCTATATCTTCTGAAGGAACCCAATTATGAATATTGTGTGTAAACCACCCATTCATTATTAACTTTATTGGATCTCCCTTGTATTCTCCTAATCGTTCTCTATTTAATAGCGTATCAACTTTTGGTAAAAATTGTTTAGCTGCTAAACTTTGAATATTATCTCCAACATTAAAGAAATTTTTATTCTCATCGTATGTAAGTAGTCCGTATTTCATGAATTCTACAATTTACCTAGTTTTTATCTATTTGAATTTTCTATATATCTTTTGCAACCAAGGGAACTTATTTCTGATAATAAATTTCAATCTGTTTGTTCCTTTATTTGCATTATTTAATTTTTCTTCTAAAAGCCTGTCCACCTTACCGTTTCTAAAATCATTCATATGTTTAGTTTCGGTTTCAAGATCATCAAAAACAAAGAAAGTATCCACATTTTTAGCCTTTTCCATAAGTTCCCACCAGAAGTATTTTACTCCCTTGCTTCCGGAACCTATATGTAATATTTGATAAATTTTATCATAAACACTACTGTCAACATTAAATCCATATTCATTAGGATTTTGATTATTAAGTATCAATCCTAGTATTGTTCTAAAACATTTTTCGCAGTAGCTACAGTTAAACTCCGTTCTTTTTTCAGAATAGCAAACACGCAATCGAAATCTTTTATCTTTCTCTGATGCAAATTTGGCAATCAAGTCTACCTTATCTTGCCTTTTTAGTTCATACCCATCATGAAATACCTTAAAACCAGATCCCCAAGTAATCTTCTCATCAATCTCAGGTGTTGATCCCCAGTCAATATCTATATGATCTGTATAAGAAGAAGCAATATGAACTGAACCATATTTATTTACAAATGACAAAGGTGCAATCGAACCTACAAGAGCTAATCCATGTTGTACTTTTCCCCACCATCCAATATCATTTAACAACAGTTCTACTTGATAGGTATAAAAATCTCTAAGATTCGTTTCTATAAACTCCTTATTATTATCATTTAAAAGCTCTTCGTTCTCAATAAAATCCGTAAAATCATTCCATTGCTCTTTATCCTTGATTGTAATATCAGCTCCGTGAAGTGTTATTAAATCCGGTTTTTGGTCATAGATTCTAATATATGTTGCAAACGCATCTACTCCTCCACTAAAAAGCATTGATGACTTAGATTTTTCTATTGAATTTTTTATTAACTTTTTTGCAACCAATGTTCCTTCAAAACTACTAGAACTATCTCTTTTAACAAATTCTTGTTTTATTTTCTCTTGCGCATTATAAAAATCTTCATCTACTTCATCCACCTCAATGGTAAAACCAGCAAACCAAGCCATTGGTAATACATTGGACAAAAATGGAATTACCGCAATACTTAATGGAGTTTCACTAACATCTATTTGATATTTTACGTAAAACAACTCATTATCAGTAAATAATTTTTGGATATTAGCATCTACCGAATATTCATAGTTAATCTTACGACCATCTTCTGAATATGTAATTGCATGTAGCTTTAGTGTATCCATTTTTAAATTTATTTTCGTTTCAATAATGAAACTATAGGTTTTCTGAATAATTCTCTTTCATATTCCAACATACCGACAAAATACATCATAATCGAAAAAACAATGGTATATGAAACTCCTTTAGCTATAAAGTTAAACCATCCCTCTCCAGGAATATAGTTAATAAAATACCCTACGGTTACTACCAGTAAAACTACCAATAAAACCTTATGAAATAACTCTTTAAAAAATCGTATAATATTCAATCCAATTTTATTATGATAATAAAAATTCATCACATTCTGTACAATCATCCATCCACCGACAAGCCCAACTATCATTCCTACTGCACTGTGCTTCATTGCTAGAAAACCACCAACAACAACTCCAAAAATCATAAACACTAGATAAAGAATCGCCTTGAACGATAATTTATTCTTCGCTTCTAATATAGAATTCCCAAAAGCTTGTAATAAAGGTAGTGTATACCCTATCATAATAATTAGAGCAATCATATAAATTTCTCTACATTCTTCTATTCCATACCTGCCATCTGCAGAAGAATCTCCTCCACCAACCCAAAGGCTAATAAACTGTTCTCCATATAACATAAAAGCCCCAAAAATATACATCAATATAATAAAGGATAATCTTCCAAGTTTAATCATCATATTAGTTAGCTCTTCTCCAGTAGCATTATTAACCGACATCTGTGTTGCTCTTGGTAAAAACACACTTGAAATTGCTGTAGAGAAAGCGCCGTAATACGTTCCTAATGCGATTCCTATTCCGTAAATACCTAAAACTTTTGGTATACTAATAGCACCTAAAACCCAACTACCTGATTTCCATTGTAACATATTTACAATTGCAAATAGAAAAATCCAGCTAGAATATTTGAAAATTTCTCTAATAAAATCTTTAGAAAATTGATGTAATTTAAATCTTACTTTTAGTTTAACCAGCACATAATAGGCAGATACTGAAATCGTCAGAATATTAAACACGGTATCTACAATTACTAAAGCGATAGCTCTTCCTCCAAAAAATAAGACGGCTACAATAGTTAAAGATCTTAGAATATATCGAATGATCCCAACAGATTCTGGAAAAACAAATTTTTCATATCCTTTACAAATCCCAGTAAATATCATTCCAGGAAGCTGAATTGCTAAATTAAAAACTAGAATAACAAACATCATTTTTGCAATTCTTAGTTCTTCGGGATTAAACTTCGTAAAGTAGGTATCAATAAAGAAGTAAAATATAGTTCCAGAAATAACCACCAATGTAGAAACCGCGAAATAAAGTATCCTAACCGTTCCTAAGAAATTCTCTTCCCCCTTTTTATCTTTCTCTGCTCTATATTTAGCTACAAAACGAACTACCGTATTGGTCAATCCGAAATCGAGTAATGCAATTGTACCGATTAAAGCACCAATTGCATTAAATATACCGTACTCATCCTTACCTAAATAACTAACTATCAATGGAGTTATCATAATCCCAATAACGTTAATCAAAAAGATTTTTAAGTACGTAAGTAAAGCTCCTTTTTTTAGTTGGCTCAATGCGGTTGGTTTAAAGTTAGTTTTGTCGCTTTATCAAAAAGATTATTTCCGTTATAATCTTCCGTGTACTTCTTCTTCTTTTAATATTCCTTTTACATCATACAAAACACCATTTGGTTTTAACAATGATTTTAAATCAATGTCCAAATACTCTTTATGTGCAACGGTTAATACAACAGCATCAAATTTAGAATCAGGTAATTCGGTTATAGTTTCCAGACCATATTCGTGAGCAACTTCTGACGGACTAGCCCAAGGGTCATATATATCTATATTAGTACCAAAATCTATAAGGTTTTGTATTACATCTACCGCCCTTGTATTCCTAACATCTGGGCAATTTTCTTTAAAAGTAATTCCTAATACTAATATGTTAGCTCCTTTGATTTTGATATCGTGATTAACCATTAACTTAATCACCTCTGAAGCAACATATTGCCCCATACTATCATTTAATCTTCTACCTGCTAATATGATTTCTGGATGATATCCAAATTCTTGTGCTCTTTGAGCTAAATAATATGGATCAACTCCAATACAATGTCCTCCTACCAAACCGGGTTTAAAAGGAAGGAAATTCCATTTTGTCCCAGCAGCTTTTAAAACTTCATTAGTATCAATATCCATGAGGTTAAAAATTTTTGCTAGTTCATTAACAAATGCAATGTTAATGTCTCTCTGCGAATTTTCTATAACCTTAGCAGCTTCTGCTACCTTTATTGTTGGCGCTAAATGAGTTCCTGCGGTAATCACTGAAGCATAAAGTGCATCAACTTTTTTACCAATTTCTGGTGTAGAACCTGCAGTAACTTTTAAAATTTTTTCTACGGTATGTAATTTATCTCCTGGGTTGATGCGTTCTGGTGAATATCCAGCATAAAAATCCTCATTAAACTTTAATCCACTTATTTTCTCTAAAACAGGAATACATTCTTCTTCTGTAACACCAGGATACACTGTGGATTCATATATAACAACATCTCCCTTTTTTAATACTTTTCCAACAGTTTCGCTAGACTTATACAAAGGCGTAAGATCAGGCCTATTATTTTTATCTACTGGTGTAGGAACGGTTACAATATAATAATTACAATCTTTAATATCTTCTAAATCCGCTGAACAGTATAATCCTTTATCCATATGAGAATCATCTTTCAATACAGACTGTAATACTTCATCTTCAACTTCTAAGGTAGTATCCTTTCCAGATCTTAATTCTTTAATTCTATTTTGATTAATATCAAAACCAATAACAGGAAATTTTGTTGCAAATAATCTAGCTAAAGGAAGTCCTACATATCCTAAACCTATGATTCCTATTTTAATATCTTGCATTTTTGTGGTTATTTAGTTTATTTATTGGTGACCTATAATTACTTCAAATTATCCCAATACCATTTTACAGCTTCTTTTAATCCTGATTTTATATCAAATTTAGGATCATAATTAAGAAGTGCCTTAGCTTTATCAACAGAAGCTAAAGAATGTGGCACATCACCCTTACGCTCAGGTCCCTTTTTAACTTCTACATTACTTATCTTTGAATCAAACTCTGACAAATATTCTTTTAACAAAGTAACTAATTCATTTAAAGTAGTTCTTTCTCCAAAAGCTGTATTATATACATTGTTTAAAGCTTTCTCATTATCGGAAACGATAGCTCTCAAATTCATTTGAATCACATTATCAATATATGTAAAATCTCTTGAAAAAGATCCATCACCATTAATTACCGGCGACTCATACTTCATAAACTGCATTACAAATTTCGGAATTACCGCAGCATACGCTCCATTAGGATCTTGTTTTCTCCCAAAAACATTAAAATATCGTAAACCAACAGTATCTAAGTCATATGTTCTTTTGAAATTATCTGCATACAACTCATTTACATACTTAGTAATTGCATATGGTGATAAGGGTTTCCCTATATTGTCCTCTATTTTTGGTAATGCTTCTGAATCACCATAAGTAGAAGAGCTCGCTGCATAAATAAATCGTTTAACTCCCGCATCTCTTGCAGCTACAAGCATATTTAGAAAACCTCCTACGTTAACATCATTACTCGTGATTGGATCATTAATAGATCTAGGCACAGAACCTAAAGCCGCTTGATGTAATATATAATCTACACCTTTACAAGCTTTATTACAATCTTCTAAATTACGAATATCCCCTTCGATAAATGTAAAATTTGGATTTTCCTTTAATGCTGTTAGGTTTTTCTTTTGGCCAGTAGCAAAATTGTCTAGCCCCACAACTGTACTGTTTGCTTCTAATAATGCTTCGCATAGGTTTGACCCTATAAAACCTGCCGCTCCTGTAACTAAAACAGTAGAAGAACTAAGTAGTTCTAATTGGTTAGTGTTCATGTATTTTTATTTACCCCTTGATTTTTAATCCCCTACGCTATGTTTATTTCATAGACAGCGCGAAATTAATATTTAACAATAGAACACACAACTTATATTCAAGGGGATTTTAACCCTTAATATTCGCTTAATGTTCTGTTATCCTATAAAGAAATCAATTCACCGAATCAAAAAAATGTAATTAACTGAAATTCAACTATATAAATTCCTACTTGATTTTATTAACAAAAACGTTTTCGAAAGGCAAAACAGGTATTAATACCTATAAAGTTCTATTAATTCTTTTTCGAATCTATTTTTTGCTAAATATTGAGATTCTAAACCTGTTTCAAAAGGAATTGGAGTTTCTAAACTAGATACTCTTTTTACTGGAGCATCTAAGAATTCAAAACAATTTTCCATAATCATGGCGGAAATATCTGATGCGATCCCTCCAAACATAGAATCCTCTTGTAATATAATTACTTTACCTGTTTTCTTTACAGACTCAAAGATAGTATCAATATCTAATGGTTGTAATGTCCTAAGATCAATCAAATCCGCACTTATTTCAACATTACTTTCCAATGTATCTAATGCCCAATGTACACCTGCCCCATAACTAATAATAGTTATTTGATCACCTTCTTTTAACTTAGCAGCTTTTCCAAAAGGAATTGTATAATATCCATCAGGAACTTGCTGTCTAACACTTCTATACAATGCTTTATGTTCAAAAAATAATACCGGATTTGGATCTTCTAATGAAGTTAACAACAACCCTTTTGCATCTGCAGGAAATGCAGGATAAACCACTTTTAAACCCGGCGTTTTTGTAAACCAAGCCTCATTCGTTTGGCTATGAAATGGTCCAGCTCCTACTCCACCACCACAAGGCATTCGCACTACTACATCTGCAGATTGCCCCCATCTATAATTCGATTTAGCCAATAAATTTACGATTGGATTAAAACCAGAAGAAACAAAATCCGCAAACTGCATCTCAATAACTGCCTTTATATTGTTAACAGACAATCCATACGCGGTAGAAATAATTGCTGATTCGCAAATAGGTGTATTACGAACTCTATCCTTACCAAATTCTTCTAAAAAACCTTCAGTAATTTTAAAAACACCTCCATAATCCGCAACATCCTGTCCCATAATCACAAGATCACGATATTTACGCATTCCTTCCTTTAAACCATCAGAAATCGCATCTATAAGTCGTAATTCATTGGTAGTATGATTAGGGTCTACTCTCCTAAAATCAAATGTTTTATAAACATCTTGTAATTCTTTATTCAAATCAACTTGAACCTTTTCTTCTTCATTTGTTAGTTGCCAATGTTCTTCAATTTCTACTTTAATCGTAGATTTCTTTTGAAGATCATCTACTATTGAAAGAATATTATTTTCTATAAGATATTCCTTATAATTATCGATAGGATCTTTTAAGGACCAATGTTGCATTAATTCTTCTGGCACATACTTTGTACCACTCGCCTCTTCATGGCCACGCATTCTAAAAGTCTTAAACTCTAATAATACGGGCCTCGGTTTTTGTCGTATGCTCTCCGCTAGTGTACTCACTTTATCATATACTTCTAATACATTATTGCCATCAATAATGTGCGACTCCATGCCATATCCTGATCCACGATCAGCGAGATCTTTACAATTATATTGTTCTCTAGTTGGTGTAGACAATCCGTACCCATTATTCTCAATACAAAAAATCACTGGTAAACTCCAAACAGAAGCTACATTTAATGCCTCATGAAAATCTCCTTCACTAGTTCCTCCTTCTCCAGTAAAAACCGCAGTTGCTTTGTTATTGTTTTTCAAAAGATTACCCAAAGCAATGCCGCAAGCGACACCTAGTTGAGGGCCTAGATGAGAAATCATTCCGACCACATTATATTCTTGCGTCCCAAAATGAAATGATCGATCACGTCCATTAGTAAAACCATTAGACTTTCCTTGCCATTGACTAAACAGTCTGTATAAAGGAATATCACGACTCGTAAATACTCCCAAATTACGATGCATAGGCAATATATATTCATTTTTATCTAAAGCAGCAGTAACCCCTACAGAAATAGCTTCTTGACCAATACCACTAAACCATTTAGAAATTTTACCTTGTCGCAGTAATATGAGCATCTTTTCCTCGATCAACCTAGATTTTAACATTTTAAAATACAAAGAAGTTAATAGGTTGTTGCTATACTCTTTCTTATCATACTCAAATAACAATTTCTCTTCTGCCATATTGTTAAAAAATCAGTTTATTTATATGCATAATAGTTTTCCAAATTAGAAAACTCTAAGTAAATGTAATTATTTTTATCTCAGAAAAACAACCAATATCACAATACTATTAAGCAGTTGTTAATTTATCATAAAGAATTCTAAGAATTAATTAAATTTACTATGTTTTACTAGTTATATGTTAAAATATAATTATTTTGACAGTTATAGATTATATTTTAAAAAAAGACATAATTCGTAATGTATTTTTAATGAAATACATCTATTTTAGTTAAAGAAAATAATACCACCATGAATAATATACCAAGTGTAGATCTTGCAGATTTTTTATCCGAAGATCCTTCACAAAAACAAAAATTTGTTGATGAAATAGGAAAAGCCTATGAAGAGATAGGTTTTGTAGCTTTAAAAAATCATTTTTTAAGTGATAATTTAGTAGAAGAATTATATAAAGAAGTAAAAGAATTTTTTGCTTTACCAGTAGCGGATAAACAAAAATATGAAATTGAAGGATTAGGAGGACAAAGGGGATATATTTCTTTTGGAAAAGAACACGCAAAAGGGAAAAAAGAAGGTGACTTAAAGGAATTTTGGCATTTCGGACAAGAACCTTCTGAAGACGCTAACTTAATAGAAGAATACCCTCCAAATGTTATTGTTGAAGAATTAAAAGATTTCAACAATACAGGAATGGAAGCATACCGAATGTTAGAAAAAACTGGGATTCACGTGTTAAGAGCCTTAGCTATATATATCGGATTAGATGAACATTATTTTGATCACTGGGCTAGTAACGGAAATAGTATTTTACGTCCTATACACTACCCTCCAATAACAGAGGAACCAAAAGGAGCCGTTCGTGCTGGTGCTCACGGAGATATCAATTTGATTACACTACTAATGGGTGCATCTACTGGAGGTTTACAAGTGCAACGTAAGGATGGCGAATGGATAGATGCAATACCTCAAGAAGATGAATTAGTAATCAATGTAGGAGATATGCTAGAACGTCATACCAACAATAAACTACGATCTACGATTCATAGAGTAATTAACCCTCCTAAAGAACAATGGGGTAAACCTAGATACTCTATTCCTTTCTTTATGCATCCTAGAAGTGATATGAAATTGAATTGTTTAGAAGAGTGCATCACGAAAGATAACCCTAAACAATACGATGACATTACAGCTGGAGATTTTCTTCATCAGCGTTTAGTAGAAATTGGATTGATTAAGAAATAACCACTTCTTATGGACTTAAAAGATCAATTAAAAAATTTATTTCCTGATCACGAACCTGTTGAAGAGGAAAAAGTTATAGAAAAAGAAGATGATATATGGATGCAAGATGATCCTATTATTTGTAAATATGAAAAAAGAAAAGGAAAACCAATTACGATTTTAGAAGGATATACCGGTGCGGACCAAGATTTTAAAAAACTAGCCAAAGAAATAAAAACAAAATTAAGTGTTGGAGGTAGTTTTAAAGATGAACGCATTATTATTCAGGGAGATTATCGGGATAAAATTATGGGTATCCTTAAGGAAAAAGGATTTAACGTGAAAAGAGTTGGTGGATAAAAAATCATCATATAATATTATAGAAAACTGAAGATAATTGGGGGCTAAGACATTACATATAACTAATGGCGACAGTTTAACTGATCGCCTAAAAGAGCTACATCTTGTAGATGGAGAATTAATAACATGGCGTGAAATGCTCTGCGAAGGCCCCACTAGTATAAAAATTGAAACCGAAAAAGCAATAGCAAAGCGAAAAGAGTTTCTTCAGAAATATTATAGAATTTCACCAGCGGATTATCAAAAAAAATTCGTTTCTCAACTGGAAAAACTAAATACTCCAGGAAAATATGAGGAAATCATATTGTGGTTTGAATATGACCTTTTCTGCCACATAAATATGATAGCAGTAATAAGTCTATTACTTCGAAAAAAAATTAAAGACACTCCTGTATATCTAGTATGTAGTGGTCGTGTAGAAAACGAAAAAAAATGCCTAGGCCTGTGTGAATTATCTGATATCCAATTAAAAAAACATTTCGAAGACAAGACCTTATTAAATTTAAATGATTTAGAACTTGCATCACATATATGGACCTTATATTGCGAATCAAATCCTAAAAAGATCGTAGGTCAAATTAAAAAGCAATCCTCGTTCGAGTACTTATCAATATGCTTAAGAGCACATTTGCAAAGATTTCCCAATATGCTTACCGGACTAAATATATTAGAGCATAATATTTTAGAAATGGTAGACACTTATCAAATCAAAAATATTAAACAATTGATGGGGTATGCCCTAGAGTATCAAGGATTTTATGGATATGGTGATATGCAAATGAAGCGAGTTCTTGCTAGACTTTTTCAGTTTTTTGATCAAACTAAAGAGCGTCTTTTATTATCCGAGAGAGGAAAATTAGCACTACAGCAAAAAAAGAATTTTTACAACACGCAAATGTTGGATTGGCACTACGGAGGTGTCAAGAAATATGACTACCTATATAATAACGAAACGCACAATTTATTAAAATTATAATATGGCTATAGCCGAATCTGAACTTATTCTTAATAAAGATGGTAGTATATATCATTTAAATATTAAACCAGAACATCTAGCAGAAACAGTAATAACAGTAGGTGATCCGGATCGTGTTAATCTAGTTACTCAATATTTTGACACTATAGAACACAAAATAACTAAAAGAGAGTTTCATACTCAAACTGGAGTCTATAAAGGAAAAAGAATTACTGTACTATCTACAGGAATTGGAACAGATAATATAGACATTGTTTTTAATGAACTAGATGCTCTTGTAAATATTGATCTAGAAACAAGAAAGGTAAAGTCCAACCATACCTCTCTCAACATTATTCGTATTGGTACTTCTGGAGCTATCCAACCAGAAACCCCTATTGATAGTTTCATTGTTTCTGAACTTGCAATTGGATTCGATAGTTTACTTCACTTTTATGATAGCAAAGATATACAGTTCCCTCAGATTTCTGAGCCTCTAATGAAACATTTAGACTGGAACAAAAATAAATCAACACCCTATGTAGTTTCTTTTGACAAAAAATTAGGAAGACATATGCAAAGTGATCTAACTAATAAAGGATTTACTATAACAAACGTCGGTTTTTATGGACCTCAAGGAAGAGTACTAAGATTACCATTATCTGATGCAAATCTGAACAAAAAAATAGCATCTTTCAGCTATGCCGATAAGAAAATCACGAATTTAGAAATGGAAACTGCAGGTATATATGGAATGGCAAAATTATTAGGCCATCGTGCTGTTTCTATGAATGCTATGATCGCTAATAGAGCAACCGGGAAGTTTAGTAACAATCCGGGGAAAACAGTTGATAAACTTATCAAATACACTTTGGATAAAATTGTTAGTTATTCAAATTAGATTTAACTTTTACTTAAAACTAAACAATATCCTATAACTTAACTTTAAATATGGATCAGAAGAAATACCCTTTTAAAGATAGAGATGTAAATTGGTTGAGTTTTAACGAACGTGTTTTACAAGAAGCAGAAGATCAATCTAACCCTCTTTACGAGAGATTAAAATTTTTAGCCATCTTTTCCTCTAATCTCGATGAATTTTTTAGAGTAAGAGTTTCGCGCTTACGTCAAATTAAAAAGATCGACAAGAAGCTTCGAAAAAAACTAGCATTAAAACCCAACAAACAAGTAAAAGAAATTTTACAAAGGGTAAAAAACCAACAAGAACGATTTGGTCAAATTTTTCATCGACAACTAATCCCAGAACTTGCTAAGCATAATACTTATCTAGTACAAGAAACAAACTTTGATTTCAATCAACAAGCATTTGTAACCGAATATTTCATTTCTAAAGTTTTACCTCTAATTACATCTGAAATAGTTGACTTATCCAAACCTAAAAGTGTATTTCTCGAAAACAACAAGTTATATTTTCTTGTAACATTCGAAGAACAAGATAGCTTTGGACTAATTAATATTCCGTCGGATGACTTAGGGCGATTTGTATGTCTTCCGACCAAAAACAACAATACTTACATTGCTTTTTTAGACGATATCATACAACTTAATATCGATCAAATATTTGATAATCAAAAGATTAAAGGTTCTTTTGAAATTAAATTATCTAGGGATGCCGAATTATATATTGATGATGAATTTGAAGGTGTATTAGCCGAAAAAATAAAGGAATCATTATCTCAACGAAACGATGGTCAACCAACTCGTTTATTATTCGACTCTTCTATGCCAAAAGAGGTTAAAAAAAGAGCTCGAAACTTTTTTGGTCTTGGCAAAATAGATATGATGCCTGGAGGCAAATATCATAACTTTAGTGACTTTTTTAGTTTTCCTGACCCGACTAACAATCCATTTTTGCATTATCCACCAGCAACAGAAATAAAACATAAATCATTTGATAATAATACTGATTATTTCGATGTGATTTCTAAAGGAGACCAGTTAGTACATTTCCCTTATATGTCTTTTGATTATGTTCAGAATTTTATTGATCAAGCTGCAACAGATGAATGGGTTACGGAAATCAAGATTTCATTATATAGAGTAGCCAAACAGTCTGAATTAACAACTTCGTTACTAAAAGCCTTAGAAAATGGAAAAAAAGTTACAGTATTTGTAGAAGCCAAAGCACGTTTCGATGAGGAAAACAATTTAAAATGGGGTAAGATTTTTGAAGAAAAAGGAGCTATGGTTTTCTATAGTTATCCTAAAATAAAAGTACACTCTAAAATACTATTAATCAACAGAAAACAAAAAAACACTATTGCTTCTTATGCATATATAGGTACCGGTAATTTCAATGCAAAGACATCACAAATTTATTGTGATCATGGATTGTTTACTTCTAATCCAGAAATCACAAAGGATCTTATAGAAGTATTTGAAGTATTATCCTCAAAAATGATATTGCCTAGACCTAAAAACTTATTAATATCCCCCTTTACCACTAGAGATACTTTCGAAAAATTAATTAATACCGAGATAAGCAATGCAAAAAACGGAAAAAAAGCAGGTATCAAAGCAAAATTAAATAGTTTAGAAGATAAATCGATCATCAAAAAACTATATGAAGCTAATGCGGCTGGTGTAAAAATAGAACTATTGGTTAGAGGATTCTCTTGTTTAATACCTGGATTAGAAGGAATAAGTGAAAATATCACAGCAACCAGCATTATTGACAGATATTTAGAGCACGGTAGAATTTACTATTTCGAAAATAATGGTAACCCAAAGTTGTATATTGGTAGTGCAGATTGGATGACACGTAATCTTGACAAACGAATTGAAGTATTAGTCCCAATTATAGATGATAATTGCAAGCATGAATTAATACAGATTTTACACATTCAATTAAACGATAACACTAAAGCAAGAATACTAGATTTTGAAGAAAATAACTATTATAAAAAGAAAATGGACGAAAAACCGTCCATACAATCTCAATATCAAATAAGAGAATATCTCGAGGAAAGACATTCTCCAAAAAGTACCTTATCCAAACAATATCTTTAAACTAATTAAAAAATTAGTAGCTAACAATACAGCAATAAAAACAACAATTCCGTTTTCTAATGTATTACTTTTTAATTTAGCTACTTTAACTTGAGCATTTTTATTCTTTAAAAAATTCTTTTTCATAGCAAATATTGTTTTTATTTGGGGTTAATTATTTCAAATGTAGTCGTAATTATCAGATTTATATTTCAAAAGTAATAATATTATTTATTATTTAACGACAAAAAGCAAATAAAATCGATAAAATACACTTTTTTAACATTTCTTATATTATACAACATGCATACTATAAAAATTGGCGGTGTTCCTGAGCACTTTAACTTACCCTGGCATTTAACAATTGAAGAGGGAGCTTACTTAGAAAAAGATATCCAATTAGAATGGACAGATTTCCCTGGAGGAACTGGAGCTATGTGTGAAGCATTAAGAAAAAAAGATATCGATATCGCTATTATATTAACTGAAGGAATCATAAAAGATATTATAGGTGGTAACCCATCAAAAATTGTCCAAACATATATTCAATCACCTTTAGTATGGGGGATTCATGTTGGTCATACTTCTAAATACACAAGTCTAAATGAGTTACAAAACACTTCTGCAGCGATAAGCAGATATGGTTCAGGATCTCATTTAATGGCATACATTAACGCACAAAACACTGGATGGGATACTACTAATCTGCAGTTCGAAGTTGTTAAAAATCTTGATGGAGCTGTAGAAGCTTTGACAGATGGTAGTGCCGATTATTTTATGTGGGAACATTTCACAACTAAACCATTAGTAGATAATAAGACATTTAGACGCATCGCCGACTGCCCTACTCCTTGGCCATGTTTTGTAATAGCTGTTAGAGAAGAAATATTAAATACAAAAAAAGATCAGCTAAAGGATATATTACAAATTATAAATAATACGAGCTTAGATTTTAAACAAATACCTAGTATTGATAAAACGTTAGCACACCGATATGATCAGAAATTAGAAGATATTCGAGAATGGTTACAAATTACCGAATGGAGCCAATCTATAATAGATCAAAAAACATTAAACGAAATTCAGAATCAATTACTTACGTTAGATATAATTGATAAAACAATAAATTCTAAAGATTTAATTTTTGAAGTTTAAGCAACCTTTTAACTATTTGCTCATCTTGTTTACGTAGGAAAACAAATTAATTATCATGAAACAGATATCAACATTCGTTATTATTTTATTTTCATTTCAAATTTCTTTTGCCCAAAATCAAACTGATCTACCAAAAAGAGACATTAAAAAAAATGAAATTAGTATCAATCCTCTTAACTTAATAGCATTCGGAGCATTAGACATAGGTTATGAAAGAGTTCTCAATAACAATAGCACCTTAGGTTTCGACTTGTTTTATAGTCTAGTAGATCGTGATAATGATGAAGATTTTATAAGTACAGACGATATATTTGATAAAGAAATAGCATTTACAACAAGTTTTAAATATTTTTTTGGAAATCGAATTGCTAGAGGGTTCTATGTAGAAGGCTTTGGAATGTTATCTTCTGGTGAACACGAAGAATATATAGAAGTTTTTGATAGTCAAGGAAACTTTATCAGCGCAAGTGATGTAGAACAAGACTATACCGATTTTGCCATAGGTTTTGCTGTTGGAGGAAAATTTGTCACTAAAAACGGTTTTTTCATTGATATTGGATTCGGTATTGGACGAAATTTATTCAGTAATAAAAGCCCGGATATTATTGTAAGACCAAACTTATATCTAGGTTACCGCTTTTAAGCAGAGTTATTTAATACAATAACATACAATTTTCTCCTTTTCTTAGTAGGGTATATTTTTATTAGTTTGTTTTAGGAAAGAAATCAAGATCATTTTAGAATAACATTAGCACCTAAATATCTATTGATTTTAAAAAGCAAAGACGATAAATTAATTTAAAAACAAACGAATGAGATTTTTTACCACAATAGTTGCTATTATTTTTACATTGCATTTAACTGCACAAGACCAATCTAGTTCTACGCCAAGAGATATCAATAAAAATGAATTTAGTTTAAACCCATTGAGTATTATTGCTTTTGGAGCTTTAGATATTGGTTATGAAAGGGTACTTAATGATAATACTACTTTAGGATTCGACTTATTTTATAGATTTAGCGATGAAATAGATAAAGATGATGATATCATCGATAGAGATGGGATTTATGATAAAGAAATTGCATTGACCGTAAATTATAAATATTTTTTTGGAAGTAGGATAGCCAGAGGATTTTATATTGAAGGATTTGGTATGTTATCCAATGGAGAGCACGAAGAATATGTACAATTTACGGATCCATCTGGTGACTTTATAAGAGGTAGTTATGTAGATATGGAATTTACTGATTTTGCAATAGGATTTGGTGTAGGAGGTAAATTTGTAACAAAAAAAGGGTTCTTTTTAGATATTGGAATTGGAATCGGTCGAAATTTATTTAATAATAATAGCCCTGATATCATCGTTAGACCTGATTTATATATAGGATATAGATTTTAAAGGTAGGGTATTCCATTATAGAAACGTTATATAATAGAGCGGTAAAGATGGTAAATGTTCAAATTTTTAGTATTTTTTTATCATACCTTAAATTAAATAGAATAAATATTTAAGACATGTTTAATTCACACATCTTATGGGCTTTCCGTAAGAAAAGATTGAAATATTTTTGTACATTTGCCTCGCCTACCCCAATAAACCAATTATTAAAATGTACGCAACCTTTTTGGAAAATTGCATCTAATAATTAACTAACAAATCAGACCATGGCAACATTTTTATTAATTCTTGGAGGGCTTATAGCATTCAATTTTGTTCTTTTAAAATTCAGTATGCAATCAGTAGATTCCGAAAAGAAGAAGAATAAAGCAGTAAAATCTGTAACAAATTCTAAAATTAAAGAACCTAAAACTTCCGGTATCCCTAAAGCTGCATAGTTCATTTACCATTGTATAGGTAATTGATTTGTACTTTTCAGATATTCATTAGTTTTCTCAAAGTGTTTATTTCCAAACCAATAACCTCGGTTAGCACTTAAAGGAGAAGGATGTCCACTATTTAAGATAAAGTGTTTATTATCATCTATTTTAGCACCTTTTTTCTTAGCAAAACCTCCCCACAATAAGAAAACGACATTCGCTTTATTTTTTGATATATATTGAATTACGGCATCTGTAAATTTTTCCCATCCCTTACCCTGATGAGATCCTGCTTGATGTGCTCTTACAGTTAAAGTTGCATTTAACAATAAAACTCCCTGATCAGCCCAACGTTTTAAGTTCCCATTAGAAGGAAAAGGAATACTTAGATCTGATTCGATTTCTTTAAAAATATTTACTAATGAAGGAGGAATAGCAATTCCACTATTTACAGAGAAACAAAGACCATGAGCCTGTCCTATACCATGATATGGATCTTGACCAATGATCACTACCTTAACATTATCAAAACTACAATAATTAAAAGCTGAAAAAATCTCTGATTCGGGAGGAAAACAAGTTTCTTTTTTATATTCTAATTCAATAAAATCAATTAAACTCTTAAAATATGGTTTATCAAATTCACTTTCTAAGTGTGTCTTCCAACTATTCTCAATATTTACATTCATCTTAGTATCAAAAAAAATCGCAATTGTTTACATTTGCTTTCATATAAAATTATAATAAATACTTTTCTAAAAATAAACTTCTGTCAAGTTTTATAATAAAGAAATTAACATAAAAGAATACCTCCTAAAAATTAGGATAACAAGATGATCCGAATTTCAGAAAAAACACTTAAAGATCTAGAATTCCATACGGTACTTAGTCATATCCAAGACTTATGCAATACAGATTATGGAAAAATAAAAGCTTTACAAATTGTTCCGTTATCCACGAAAGAAGAATTACACACATCATTACAACAAGTATTTGAATATAAATCTTCATACTTGAATGATGCAAGAATACCCAATCACGGATTTGATAGTATTGATAAGGAACTTCAACTATTAGGAATAGAAAATACTTTCTTAGAAACTTTTAATCTAAAAAAGATTATATCAATTAGTATTACTACTAATGATTTGCTAAGTTTTTTTAGAAAATTTAAAGAATTATATCCAATATTATATCAAACATCATCTGAAGTACCTTTTACAAAAGAAGTAATCAACTGTATCGAAATCGTAGTAGATAAATTTGGAGAAATTAAAGATAACGCCTCTCCTACCCTTAGTATACTTAGAAAAGACATACATGAAGTACAAGGGAAATTAAATGGAAGTTTTGGACGTGATCTTACTAGATACAATAGTTTAGGATATTTAGATGATATCAAAGAAAGTGTTGTTGATAATAGACGAGTACTTGCTGTAAAGGCTATGTACAGACGGAAGGTAAAGGGTTCTATCATGGGAAATTCTAAGACCGGAAGTATTGTCTATATAGAACCCGAAGCGACCTTGCAATTTAGTAGAACATTAAGCAATCTACAATATGAGGAACGAGAGGAGGTCGTTAAAATATTAAAAGATCTTACAAATAGAATAAGACCGTTTTCTGAACTATTAGCACAATACCAAGAATATCTAAGTCATATTGATATTGTTGCCGCTAAAACTAAATATGCTAATAAATTTAATGGGGTATTACCCAAAATAACCCAAGATCGAGAAATAACGATTAAAGATGCATACCATCCTCTACTCTATCTTAATAACCAAGAAAAAGGAGAAAAAACACATCCTCAAACAATTTCTTTAGATAAAAACAATAGAATTATTGTAATATCTGGTCCCAATGCTGGAGGAAAAAGTATCACTTTAAAAACCGTTGGCTTATTACAAATTATGTTACAAAGTGGTATGCTTATACCAGTTCATGAATATAGTAGAATGTGTGTTTTTAATACTATTCTAACTGATATAGGAGATAATCAATCTATAGAAAATCATTTAAGTACCTATAGTTATAGATTAAAGAATATGAACTATTTCCTAAGGAAATGTAATAATAAAACCTTATTTCTTATTGATGAGTTTGGAACAGGAAGTGATCCCGAATTAGGTGGAGCGCTAGCTGAAGCCTTTTTAGAAGTTTTTTATGAACGTGAATCTTTTGGTATAATCACCACACATTATGCTAATCTTAAAATGTTAGCAAATGAACTTCCAAATATGACAAATGCTAACATGCTTTTTGATTCTAGAACATTAGAACCTTTATTTAAATTATATTTAGGAGAAGCCGGAAGTTCTTTTACATTCGAGGTAGCACAAAAAAACGGAATACCATATAGCTTAATCAATAAAGCTAAGAAAAAGGTAGAACGTGGTAAAATTCGTTTTGATAAGAGTATTGCCAACTTACAAAAAGAGCGATCAAAACTTCAAAAAACTACTTCATCTTTAAAATCTAAAGAGCAAAAAGCAGAAGATGAAAAAGAAAGATTAGATAAAATTAATAAAAGATTACAAAACAAATTAGAAAGCTACCAGGAATTATACGACAGTAATCAACGAATGATCTATTTAGGACAAAAACTAAATGAAATCAGTGAAAAATATTTTCATAATAAGAAGAAAAGAGAACTTATTGATGAATTTATGAAAATAGTACAGGTAGAGAATTCAAAGAGAAAAAAGCAATCCACCAAACAAAGAAGAGCGAAAAAAGCTCAAGAAGAAAAAATAGTCAAAGAAGTAGAGAAAAAGGTTGAAGTAATAAGGGAAAAGAAAAAAGAGCAAAAGAAAAAGGAAGAAAAAATAGAAAAGGAAAAGCCTAAAGTAATTCTCAAAATTGGTGACAGAGTAAGAATGATTGATGGAAAATCAATTGGTACAATCGATACTTTAGAAAAAGGAAAAGCAGTAGTTAATTATGGTATATTTACTACCAACGTAGCAATTGATCAATTAGAGTTTGTAGAACGAAAAAAATAAGTATTAAAATATAGTTTAATAAAAATAAAAAGCCCACTAATCAAATGATTAGTGGGCTTTTTCGTAGGTTAAGTTCAATCGATTATTACTTTCCTCCTGCTAACAACACAAATGAATTAGCTGATACAGGAGATACACGATAACTTTTTACTTTTTTTAATGTCTTTATATACTTTTCTGTTTCTTCGAATGCTAATTCCATAGCGCTAGAAGATGCCTTCTCATTAATCTCAATAGTCTTAGAAATAATATCTCCATTAGAATATTCTATTGTCATTTTCCACTTCTTAATTGAATGAAAATTTCTTGACACTAAACTATTCGAATTAGTGTCTTCTTTATTTTCCTTTTTGTTTTTCTCCTTCTCATTTGTTGGGTTTGAATGTAAAGGAGCTGCATATCCAAATGTCACGCAAAATAATGCAATTAATAGTGAGAGTTTCATTTATTAGAGGTTTTGATTTGTATGATTCGAATATACAATTAATTTTTGATTATACAAATATTTTTTTAATAAAAATTTATTTGTATATTTAATTCCTATAACCATATTAATCAATGATTAACAAGAAATTAAAAAGGTTACTTAAAAAAAGTAAAGGGACTAAAACTATTTATGGTATATCCAAAAAATTAGGTATTAGTCCACAAGCGGGAGATTATATTGTAAAGCGAAAAGATTTAGCAAAAGACTTTGAACGGTTACAAAAGATTGCTGATTATATGGGTGTAGATATTATTGATATTGTTGATTACAAAAAGAAAAAATAGCACCAAAATTCTAGCTATTTACATAACTCTTTTTACAACGAATAGAAAACAATTATTCTAAATGCTTTTCTTTACTTTTGAAGCACAACAATTCATATTACATGGAAATTTACCTTTATCTATCTACCTACATTATTTTAATTATCGGCTTATCTACTTATATATCTCGATCTACTAATACAGAGGATTTCTTAATTGGTGGTAGAAACCGTAGCGGCTTAACAATTCTATTATCGAAATTTGCTGGAGCAATTGGTGTAAGTACCTTAATCACATACACTGGGTATGCTTATAAATTTGGTTGGGGTCTTTTTGCAATGTCCATTGGATCTGTAATTGGTTATCTCCTATTTGCTTTTTGGGCAGCACCAAGAATTAAAAAACTATCACTAGAAGGAGTTTTTTATACGCAAGGAGATCTACCAGCTTTTGTAACAAAAAATAAAACAACAGGAATTGTTACGAATAGCATAACTATTATTGTTCAGTTTTTTTGGATACTTCTTTCCCTAGCTGGAGGAGCAAAAGTAATAGCATACTTTGATTTATTCTCATATGATATTGCATTACTAATTACATCTTCAGTTGTGTTGATGTACGTTTTATTATCAGGATATAAAGCGGTAATAATAACAGATATTATTCAAGCAATTATTATAATAGCCTTTTTATGTCTTTTAATTTCGGGAATATTAGATATGAGAGATCTAAGTAATGTTCTAAGTACATCCACTAGCGAGACTGTTCAATTAGGGAGTATCATTGGTCTTATATTATATGGCGGATTATCGGTATTTGGACTAGCCGACAGATATCAATTATGTTATGCGGCAAAAGATGTCAAATCTTTGAAAAAAGGTTTGAGTATGGCAATCCTACCCGTACTGTTCGTTGCATTTCTATTACTAATCATTGGACTATATGCGTATAACCAAAATCAAAATCTAGATCCAGATACTGTATTCGTATACGCAATGCAACATCTAGTTAATCAATCTTGGATTCCAATATTATTAGTACTTTTCTTTGCAGGGCTAATGAGTACCGCAGACACGTCAATATTTGCTGTTTCATCTCATTTGGTATATAAATCTAAAAAAAATAAAAAAGTTAAATTCCTGCGATATGCAACTATAATAACGGTACTAATAGCATACATCATCGCTCATTTTTGGAAAAACATCGTAGACATAACCATAGTGGGCGCAGCCTTAAGAATGACCTTATCTATAGCAATGATCTATGTTATTAATAAAAAAGGAAATCCTGGTCGTTTTATTGCAAGTGCACTGGGAGGTATAATTGGTTTAACAATAGGTCTAATGGCCTTTGGACCTAAACCAACAATAGCGATTACTGTGCTTTTAGGTTCCTTGCTTGGATTAATATACAGATCAAAATAGTCCTGTTAAAGTATCCTTAAACGTAAAAACTGAGAATTTTATCTTTTTATATTTGACGAAATACTCAAAACTATTATCAAATCTTTATTATGAGAAAATTACTTTCTATAATAGTTTTCAGCGCTCTATTTATCAATGTTGCTGAAGCACAACAACCTAAAAAACCAAACTCTGTAGAAATTCATGAGGCCATAAAAAAATTAAACTTTTTAGGTTCCGTTTTATATGTTGCTGCACATCCAGATGATGAGAATACCAGATTAATCTCTTACATGGCTAATCAAGTAAAAGCAAGAACCGCTTATTTATCCCTTACACGTGGTGATGGTGGTCAAAATTTAATTGGTCCAGAAATAAGAGAGTTATTAGGTGTTATAAGAACACAAGAATTATTAGCGGCTCGTAATACGGATGGTGGAGAGCAAATCTTTACTCGTGCTAATGACTTTGGATATTCTAAACATCCTGATGAAACTTTAGCAATTTGGGATAAAAAAGAAGTTCTAAATGATGTCGTTTGGGCAATTAGAAAATTTCAACCCGATGTTATCATAAATAGGTTTAACCATAGAACTCCGGGTAGTACTCACGGTCATCATACATCTTCTGCCATGCTAAGCGTTGAGGCTTTTGATTTAGTAGCTGATAAAAACGTTTATCCAGATCAATTAAAATATGTAGATACTTGGCAACCAAAAAGACTTTTCTTTAATACTTCTTGGTGGTTTTATGGAAGTAGAGAAAAATTTGAAAAAGCTGATAAATCAAATCTTCTAGAGTTTGATACCGGAATTTATTATCCTGATTTAGGACTTTCTAATACCGAAATAGCTTCTCTGAGCCGTAGTCAGCATAAATCACAAGGTTTTGGAAGTACTGGAACTAGAGGCGCGCAAACCGAATACGTAGAACTGATCAAAGGAGAATTACCAAAAGATAAAACAAATATTTTTGATGGAATAGATACTTCTTGGAATCGAGTTAAAGGAGGAAAAGCGATTGGTGATATTTTATATCAGGTGGAAAAAGACTTCGACTTTAAAAACCCAGCTGCCTCGGTTAGTGAATTAATCAAAGCATACCAATTAATTCAAGCATTAGAGAATGATCATTGGAAAGTAATTAAAACCAAAGAAATAAAAGAAATTATAACAGCTGTAACCGGTCTTTACATAGAAGCAGTTGCAACAGAAGCCTATACCACTCCAAATAGTGATGTAACTATAAAGATTGAAGCTATTAACAGAAGTAATGCTACGATACAATTAAAATCAATTGACATTTCTTCTATTGGAATTATAGAAAACATTGGAACTAGCCTAGAAACTAATAAAAGAAGTAATTATGAATTAAAAGGTAAGATAATCCCGAATACTAAAAATACGACTCCATATTGGTTAAATAGCAAAGGTACTTTAGGAATGTATAGTGTAAATGATCAAAAACTTATTGGGACTCCAGAAACTGAGCATCAAACTAAAGCTATTTTTAACATTGAAATTGGAGGAGTTATTATTCCATATCTTAAAGACATCGTTTACAAAACTAATGACCCTGTAAAAGGAGAAGTTTATAAGCCTTTCGAAATAATCCCAACAGTTTCTGCTAGCATAAAAGATAAAGTGATTATTTATGCCAATAATCCTTCAAAACAAATTCCTATAACACTAAAAAGTTCTGAATCAAATATTAAAGGAACGATATCACTAAAACGTCCTGAAGGATGGAAAGTATCACCGGAAAAAATAGATTTCAAACTAGCTCAAAAAGGCGAAGAGAAAACAGTAATTTTTACGTTAACCGCTCCACAAAACCAAAGTGAAGGGTATATTTCTCCACAAGTAAATATAAATGGAAAGACATATTCCGATGAAATTATAAACATCAATTATGATCATATCCCTTATCAAACAGTAGTATTACCTTCTGAAACTAAAGTAGTACGATTGGATATAAAGAAGAAAGGACAAAATATTGGTTATATCGAAGGTGCTGGTGATGTTGTTCCAGAAAGTTTAGAACAAATTGGGTATAAAGTAACTACCATTTCCCCGGAATCAATTGCTCTAGAAACTTTACAAGCATTTGATGCTATTGTTATTGGAATAAGAGCCTACAATACCGTTGAAGAACTAAAGTTTAGGCAAAAACATTTGCTTGAATATGTCAAAAACGGTGGAAATTTAGTAATTCAATACAACACTAATAGAAGATTAAAAGTTGAAGATAATCTTGGCCCTTATCCTTTAAAACTATCTAGGGATCGAGTTACAGATGAAAACGCTACCATAAAACTTTTAGCAAAGGATCATGCTGTACTAAATACTCCAAATAAAATTACCAATAAAGATTTTGAAGGTTGGGTACAAGAAAGAGGTCTATATTTTCCTAATAAATGGTCCGATGAATACGTTCCTATTATCGCTGCAAATGACAAAGGAGAATCCGAAAAAAAGGGAGCTTTGTTAATTGCTAAATATGGAAAAGGATATTACGTATATACGGGTCTTAGCTTCTTTAGAGAGTTTCCTGCGGGAGTATCTGGAGCTTATAGGTTATTTGCAAATATGTTATCTTTAGGAAAATAATATGTAATATGAGAGATTCAAATACCAAGATAGTTTGGAAAAAACTATACTCAATTGTATTAATTGCTAACGTATTGTATTTGCTTTTCTTTTATTGGATAACTACTGCTTTTTCCTAAAAACAGTAAATAGACCCTTAAAAGTTTACCATATACTATTATTTTTCTAATACTTACCACATACAACTAACATATGCAACTTATAGATTGGATCGTATTAATAGGAACTCTATTGTTTATAGTACTCTATGGAGTTTGGAAAACTCGTGGCAGCAAAAGCGTACAGGACTATATTCGTGGAGGAAATGAAGCAAAATGGTGGACTATAGGGCTTTCTGTAATGGCAACACAAGCATCTGCTATCACCTTTCTTTCTACTCCTGGTCAAGCGTTTCATAGTGGAATGGGCTTTGTCCAATTTTATTTTGGTTTGCCTATCGCGATGATCATTATCTGTATTGTATTTATTCCATTATATCATAAACTAAAAGTATATACAGCTTATGAATACTTAGAAAGTAGGTTTGATTTAAAAACTAGAACTATAACTGCATTTTTCTTTTTAATTCAACGAGGATTAGGAGCCGGAATTACAATTTTTGCTCCAGCAATTATACTTTCTGCAGTATTAGGTTGGGACTTGACAACATTAAACATAATTATTGGAATATTAGTAATTGCATATACCGTATCTGGAGGTACAAAAGCTGTAAGTGTTACCCAAAAACAGCAAATGGCGATTATTTTCACAGGAATGTTTATTGCTTTTTTTCTTATAATAAGCTACTTACCTAATGACATAACCTTTTCTAAAGCTCTAGAAATTGCTGGAGCTAGCGGGAAAATGGAGGTATTAGATTTCTCTTTTGACCTAAGTAATAGATACACCGTTTGGACTGGTATTATTGGAGGTACATTTTTGATGCTCTCATATTTTGGTACAGATCAAAGCCAAGTGCAACGTTATCTCTCCGGAAAATCTATAAAAGAAAGTCAGTTAGGGTTATTATTTAATGGGTTACTGAAGATTCCGATGCAATTTTTTATATTACTAGTTGGAGTCATGGTATTTGTATTTTATCAATTTAATTCCGCTCCTCTTAATTTTAATCCTACTGCTTCAGTAGCTGCAGAAAATTCGGAATATGCGCAGGAATACAAAGAATTGGAAAATAAACTATCAGAAATTCAAAATTATAAAGAGTCTTCAATTAAAAAATACATTGGTGCCACTAATGATAAGGAAAAACAAGAGGCTAAAGAATTGATTGTAGCGCTAGATAAATCTGATAAAAAAACAAGGCAAACTGCTAAAGAACTAATTAAAGAAGCAAATTCTGACGTAGAAACAAATGATAAAGATTATGTTTTTATACATTTTATTTTAAACAATCTTCCAAAAGGATTAATTGGATTATTATTAGCTGTTATATTATCGGCAGCTATGTCTTCTACGGCTTCAGAACTAAATGCATTAGCATCCACTACTGCTATTGACTTATACAAACGAAATGTTGGGGAAGAAAAAAGTGAAAAACACTATGTCAATGCTTCTAAATTCTTTACTTTAATATGGGGATTATTAGCAATTTTAGTAGCCTGTTTTGCTAACTTATTTGATAATCTTATACAGTTAGTAAACATTATTGGCTCCGTTTTTTATGGAAATGTTCTTGGTATCTTTTTATTAGCTTTCTTTATAAAGTTTGTAAAAAGTAATGCTGTTTTCGTTGCAGCAATTGTAACCCAAGTGATCATCATTTATGTTTGGTGGCAGGATTGGCTTCCTTTTTTATGGCTTAATGCGCTAGGATGCGGAATTGTAATGTTTTTGGCAATCTTGTTAGAGATGTTCATTCCAACTAGCGAAATTGAACTAGAGTCCGAATAAACTCTAAGAAATTAGATCTATAGTTATACTAAAAAAACTTATTACTCTTATTAAGTGTAAGACAAAGACCATATAAAACTTTTTAAATACAGTTTAATAAAAAATCCACGAATAATATTCGTGGATTTTTTTCTTTCTTGATAACTTACTTACAATATGCTACACTAGAAATTCTAATAACAGCAGAATCGCAATATCTATAAATTACATTTTGACATCCTTGTCGTTCTTCTCATAATTAAATAGATAATCTATATCCATCTCCTTAACATCTCCTAGTTTATTCAATGCATTCATATCTACATCTTTTTTGTTACCTATCACCAGAACATTGTAATTTTCACCTTTAATATTTTCATTAAAAAACTTCTTCAGGTCTGCTAATTCCATATTCTTAATGGTATTATACATCTCTTCTCTATTATCATTATCAATGCCTCTTTTCTTAAGGTTTTCATAAGTCCAGAAGATATTGGATTTCGTTATACGTTGCGCAGCAATTTTCTTTAATGTAGCTTCTTTAGCTTGATTGAACTGCTCCTCTGCTTCTGGCATATCCGTCATTAACTCCATCATTGCATCTACTGCTTGTGGCATTTTATTTGCCTGTGTACCAACATAAGCCATCACATAATCTGATTGACCCACCTCTCTAGCTTGACTATAACTAGAAAATGCAGAATAAGCTAATGATTTAGATTCGCGTATTTCCTGAAACACAATAGATGATAATCCACTACCAAAATAAGTGTTGAATAATCTAGAAGCTGCCATCTTTTTAGGATCAAACTCTGCTCCTTTTGCTAATAAAAGCATTTCACTCTGCACCATATCATAATCCACAAAATATACGTTCCCTCCAGTTTCTTTTTCTAAATATTGAGTCTTCTCTGGATACTCTAACAATTCTGATTTTACGATATGATTTTTATCTAAAGAAGCTATCGCTCCATTAACATCATTACCATAATAAAAAATACGTTGTTTAAAATTGCGCAATTCTTTTACCTTATCTACAAGTTCTTGTGGATTCATTGCTTGTAATTCCGAAGCTGTATAAATATTACGTAAACGTGAATTCTCACCATATTTTCCATAACTCATAAGTCCATTCCAAAAAATGTTACCCTTTTGAGTTTTATTATCCTTACGCCCTTTTAAAACTTTATCCACATATTTATTATATGTTTCTTGATTAGGTACTGCATTATTCCATAAATCTTCTAATAAAGTTAAACCTGCATCAAGGTTTTCCTTTAATCCAGAAATCCCAACATACGTTTTATCATCAGCAGTAAAAACATTGTAGCTCACACCAATTTTATAGAATTCTTGTTTAAGTTCCTCAGGCGTATATTTACTCGTACCTAAATAATCCAGATAACCAGCCGCTAAAGACATTTTTGGATCATGATCTTTACCCATATCAAAAATGATATTAAGACTAAATATATCATTATTAGGGTTTTCTATATGTGATACAGTTAACCCACTATTTGTTTTGTTCTCCTTAATAGCGGTTTTGTAATCGATAAACTGCGGAGATAAACTAGGTGCTTCTAACTTATTAAATTCTTGTAAAAAATTAGATTCCTTGTCTCTATTAAGCTCAATAGGTGTAATCCCAGGATTCTCTACTTTTACAATACTTTTATCTTCACCTTTAATCTTATGAACTTCTACATAGTTATTACCATAAAGAGTATTCGCAAAAGCTACTACTTGCTCTTTTGTAATCTCCTTCATATTATCCAACATCGCTAAGCGACTTTTCCAATCCTGGAAACCAATAAATGCATCCAAATAAGAATATGCAGTAGAAGATGCGTTTTCATATTGTCTAATTTGTGATAAACGTAAGTCGTTCACAACAGCATCCAACAACCATTCTTCAAATTCACCTTTTTTAACCTTCTCAATTTGAGCTAATAATAGATCTCTAACTTCATCTAATGTTTGATCTTCTTTTGGGGTTCCATATAACAAATGGAATCCATAATCATTGTCAAAATTTGTAAATGACGAAGCATTTTGAACTAATTGCTTTTGATTTAGATTTAAATCGATCAATCCTGCTTGAGAATTTGCAAGCATATAATCTATAAGAGTTACTATAACTTCTTGCTCAGTTCCTTTGCCTTCAGTTCTAAAAGCTACATAAATAGACTCAGCTGTAGGTCCATATACTTCTTTCTTAACAGGAGTTGCAAGTGGCTCTAATTTTTCGAATGTAGGATGCGAAACGTCTTTCTTTTTATATGATCCAAAAGATTCATTTACCTTTTTTATTGTAGTATCAAAGTCAATATCTCCAACTAATATTACTGCCATATTATTTGGCACATAATATTTATCAAAATATGCATGAATTGCCTCCATCGAAGGGTTTTTAAGATGCTCTGATATTCCTATTGTAGATTGTGTACCATATGGGTGTGTTGGATACAAACCTTCTAATACTGCAAAATACTGCTTACGTCCATCACTATCTTGCCCTCTATTAAATTCTTCATATACCGCTTCTAATTCTGTGTGAAATAAACGTAAAACTAACTTACTAAAACGCTCACTTTCTACAGTTAACCACTTATCTAATTCGTTGGTTGGTATTTTATTTACATATACTGTCTGCTCATTAGATGTAAAAGCATTTGTTCCTTCTGCTCCTAATGAACTTACCATCTTATCATATTCGTTGGCTATAGAAATCTTAGATGCTTCTTGAGAAATCTCATCTATCTTCTTATATATTTCTTTTTTCTTTACAGTATCTGTTTCTTTTTTATGTGCTTCATATAAATCCGAAATTTGCTTTAGAAAAACATTCTCTTTTTCAAAGTCTTGTGTACCTATTTTATCAGTCCCTTTAAAGACCATGTGCTCTAGATAATGAGCCAAACCTGTATTGTCAGAAGGATCATAAGTTGACCCAGCTCGAACTGCAATTAACGTCTGGATTTTTGGTTCTTCTTGATTTTTACCTAAATAGACTTTTAAACCGTTATCTAAGGTATACAGGCGCAATCCTGTTGGATCATTTGAAACTGTCTCGTAAGAAAACCCTGCAGGATCTGTATGTGTTTCTACTTTAAGTTCTTTTTCGGAAGTTTTTTCTTGATTTGATGAATTCTTACAATTACTAAGTAATACTACTAAACATAATAGTAAGAGAGATTTTAATGATTTCATTTAAATAGTTTAAGTTACTGTTTCTTTAACATTCTATTAAACGCAAAATGTTAATACATGTTACGATTTTTAAGAATACTTTAACACATATGCCAAAAGAAAAGTCCAAAAGGAAAAACCTCTTGGACTTTATATATTATTAAAAAAGAATTAAATACTCTTTTCTGTATTTATTAGCCTAATACTTCAGCTACTTTTTTACCAATTTCTGCCGGAGAATCTACTACGTGAATTCCACATTCTCTCATAATCGCTTTTTTAGCAGCTGCAGTATCTTCACTTCCACCAACAATCGCACCAGCATGTCCCATTGTACGACCAGCAGGAGCTGTTTCTCCAGCGATAAAACCAACCACTGGTTTAGAAGTACCACTCGCTTTAATCCATTTAGCTGCATCAGCTTCTAACTGACCTCCAATTTCTCCTATCATTACTACACAACTAGTCTCAGGATCATTAATCAATAATTCTACAGCCTCTTTTGTAGTAGTTCCAATAATAGGATCTCCTCCAATACCAATCGCTGTAGTAATTCCAAGTCCTTGCTTAACAACTTGATCAGCCGCTTCATAAGTTAACGTTCCAGATTTAGAAACAATACCTACATTTCCTTTTTTGAAAACGAAACCTGGCATAATACCAACTTTAGCTTCTCCTGGAGTAATAACACCTGGACAGTTAGGTCCAATCAAACGACATTCCTTATCTTTTATATAATTAGACGCAGTAATCATATCCGCAACAGGAATACCTTCTGTAATAGTTATAATAACTTTAATTCCTGCATCTGCAGCTTCCATAATAGCATCCGCAGCGAATGCTGGTGGAACAAAAATAATAGTGGTGTCAGCTCCCACTTGCTTAACTGCTTCTTCTACAGTATTAAAAACTGGTTTATCAAGATGTGTTTGACCACCTTTACCTGGAGTAACTCCTCCGACAACGTTAGTACCATACTCGATCATCTGACCTGCATGAAAAGTACCTTCACTACCTGTAAAACCTTGAACTATTATTTTAGAATCCTTATTTACTAGAACACTCATTGCGTTATGATTTTTTTATTTTTTTTAGCAGTTTCAAAAGTACGGTTTTGAACATTATAGTTAAAATGAAAAATCAAAAAAAAACATTTTTTTGATTTTTTGATTTTATCGAGCTTTTAATAAATTTTTATAAAAAACCGAACCTATTTTCTTAGATATAAATAATCTATTTCGAAAAAAATGATTTTAAATTCTCTTGAGTATTATCTCCTTGTTGACTAATTTGATATCCTCTATATAATTTATCGTTCTTTAATTCCCAGATCGCGATAAAATGTGCTATTGCTTCTTCCTTATCTGGTCTTTCTATTGTCGTAGCAACATACGTATATCTAATAGTTACCATACCATCTTCTTCCAAAAGATGGCTAATTTCACATTTAAAAGTTTCAAATGAACTAGACATTTCCTTAAACATCATCTTAATATCCTCGAAACCTTTTTTATTATAGCCGAAACTGCTGTTCCAGTTTAACTCAACTTCCGGATGTAAATATTCAGAAAAGGCATCTATATTATGAATCAAATCCGTTTGATAAAAGGACTTCACTACCTCTTTTGCTGTTTTACTCATTGTTCTTCAATTTTTCTATTATTTCAGGTATTTGCCTAATGGCTGCGATTTCCTTATATTTTTTTCTGAAATCATCTGCAGGCGTTCCAAAATAACTTTTATTTCCTTCCAGCGATTTGCTAATACCTGACTGGGCAGAAACAACAGCTTTGGTTCCAATAGTAATACCACTGGTAACCCCAACTTGTCCCCACAAAGTAACTTCATCTTCGATTATAACACATCCTGCAATACCAACTTGGGATGCAATTAAACATTTTTTACCGATTACAGTATCATGACCTATGTGAACTTGATTATCGATTTTAGTACCTTCTTGGATCGTAGTATCTCCCGTAACACCTCTATCTATAGTGCATAGAGAACCTAAATCAACATTATCTCCTACCACAACTCTACCTCCAGAAATCAATTTATCAAAACCTTCTGGTCTTTTTTTATAATAGAAAGCATCAGCTCCTAATACTGTTCCGGAATGTATTGTAACATTATTGCCTATAATGGTATTGTCATATAGACTTACATTGGAATGAATTAAACAGTTATCTCCAATAACGACATTATTACCAACAAAAGCGCCTGGTTGGATTACCGTATTATCTCCAATTTTTGCGGTGTCTGCAACTATAGAAACAGCTTTCTCGAAAGGCTTAAAATATGTAGTTAACTTATTAAAATCTCTAAAGGGATCATCCGAAATCAACAACGCTTTTCCTTCAGGACAAGATACTTCTTTATTAATCAACACAACAGTTGCATCACTTTCCAACGCTTTGTCGTAATATTTGGGATGATCTACAAAAACGATATCACCTGGTGTTACCACATGAATTTCATTCATGCCGAGAACCGGAAAATCAGGGCTACCAACAAATTCCGAAGATATTATGGTAGCTATTTGTTTTAATGTGTGTTTCTGAGGAAATTTCATTCTATCATTACAAATTCAGAATTAATAATTGACTTCCGAATTATTCTTTAATACGCTCTTTATATGTTCCTTTCTCTGTCTCTACCTTAATTTTATCACCTTCGTTAATAAAAAGAGGAACCATAACTTCTGCTCCTGTTTCTACTGTAGCAGGCTTTGTCGCATTTGTTGCAGTATTCCCTTTTACACCAGGTTCTGTAGCTGTAACTTCTAAAATCACACTTGCCGGCATTTCTACAGAAAGAGGCATTTGATCTTCAGAATTTATAATAACAGTAACTACTTCTCCCTCCTTTAACAATCCAGGAGCATCTAAAGTAGACTTCTCTAAAGTTATTTGATTATAATCTTCTGTATTCATAAAGTGATATGTATCACCTTCTGCATACAAAAACTGAAACTTATGAGTCTCAACTCTAACATCCTCAATCTTATGACCCGCAGAAAATGTATTGTCTATTACTTTTCCTGTAGTAACACTTTTTAATTTAGTTCTTACAAAAGCAGGGCCTTTTCCTGGTTTTACGTGTAAAAATTCAATAATCTTATATATATCGTGATTATATTTTATACATAATCCATTTCTAATATCACTCGTACTTGCCATTGTTATTTCTTGTTACTTAATTGCTATTTTATTTATTAATTAGAGAAATATCCTTTCATAATTCCTCTCTGAGAGTTTTTTATGAACTCTAAAACTTCATCACGCTCTGGAGTAGCTTCCATCTCAGCTTCGATAATTGCTACAGCTTGCGAGTTATTATAATTACTTTGATATAATATTCTATAAATAGATTGTATCTCTCTTATTTTTTCTGTGGAAAAACCTCTTCTACGTAACCCAATTGAATTTATCCCCACATAAGATAATGGCTCACGTGCTGCTTTTGCATATGGAGGAACATCTTTACGCACTAATGAACCACCAGTTACAAAAGCATGATTCCCAATGCTACAAAATTGCTGTACCGCTGCCATACCGGCTAAAACTACATAATCTCCGACATTAATATGACCAGCTAACGTACTATTATTAGAAAAAATACAATTATCTCCCACTATACAATCATGAGCTATATGGCAATACGCCATTATCCAACAGTTTTTACCTATTTTGGTTTTCATTCTATCCGCAGTACCTCTATTGATAGTTACACACTCGCGAATAGTTGTATTATCCCCTATTTCGGTAGTAGTATCTTCATCATTAAATTTTTTATCCTGTGGAGTTGCAGAAATAACCGCTCCAGGAAAAATACTACAGTTTTTACCTATCCGAGCACCTTCCATTATAGTTACATTAGAACCAATCCAGGTTCCTTCTCCTATAACTACATTATTATGAATCGTAGTAAAAGGTTCAATAACTACATTTTTTGCAATTTTTGCTCCTGGGTGAACATATGCTAAAGGCTGATTCATTTATTCTGTTTTAATGTTTTAATATATAATAACTGATATACTAAATAATTATTTTGATTTGACTATTTGTGCCATAAGTTCTGCTTCAGTCACTAACTTTCCGTTAGCGTATGCAAATGCTTGCATATGACAAATTCCCCTTCTAATCGGAGTAAGCAATTCTAACTTAAATATTAACGTATCCCCTGGCAGTACCTGCTGTTTAAATTTAACCTTATCAATTTTCATAAAATAAGTAAGGTAATTTTCTGGATCAGGAACTGTACTCAACGCTAAAATACCACCTGTCTGAGCCATCGCTTCTACTTGCATGACTCCTGGCATAACAGGTGCTCCAGGGAAATGCCCAACAAAAAACGGTTCATTCATAGTCACATTTTTCATCCCAACAACATGTTTGTCCGACATTTCTAAAATCCGATCAATCAACAAAAATGGAGGTCTATGAGGAAGCATAGACATAATTTTATTGATATCCATTAAAGGCTCTTGATTTAAATCAAATTTAGGAACTTTATTACGTTTCTCAATTTTTATAATCTTAGAAAGTTTCTTAGCAAATTGCGTGTTTACGTAATGTCCAGGTTTATTTGCTATGATTTTACCTCTTATTCGTGTTCCAATAAGAGCAAGATCTCCTATAACATCTAATAATTTGTGTCTCGCAGCCTCATTAGGATAATGCAATGTTAAATTATCTAATATCCCATTTGGTTTTATAGCGATAGATTCTTTTCCAAAAGCAACTTTAAGTTTTTCCATGGTACTAGGACTTAATTCCTTATCCACATAAACGATTGCATTATTTAAATCTCCACCTTTTATCAAACCATGTTCTAATAACATCTCAAGTTCATGCAAAAAGCTAAATGTTCTAGCATCTGCTATTTCTTCTTTAAAATCAGAAAGATGCTTTAAAGATGCATTTTGCGTTCCTAAAACCTTAGTGCCAAAATCCACCATTGTGGTTACTTGATACTCATCAGATGGCATTACGATAATTTCACTTCCAGATTCTTCATCTGTATATGATATTACATCTTTAACTATGTATTCATCTCTTTCTACTTCTTGCTCTACAATACCTGCTTGCTCTAAAGCTTGTATAAAAAACTTACTAGATCCATCCATTATAGGTGGTTCAGAAGCATTAAGTTCTATCAATAAATTATCTATTTCTAGACCAACACAAGCTGCTAAAACATGTTCCGAAGTTTGAATACTTACTCCATTTTTCTCAAGATTTGTTCCTCTTTGAGTATTTACAACATAGTTAGCATCTGCCTCTATAATTGGATTGCCTTCTAAATCAACACGGCAAAAAGCGTATCCATGGTTCTCAGGTGCAGGTTTAAAAGTAAGTGTAACTTCTTTTCCTGTGTGAAGCCCTACTCCTTTGAGCTCTATTTCTTTCTGAATAGTTCTTTGTTTATTCGCAACGGAATTACTCATTGTCATCTATCTTTTTCTCAAGTTTGTATACTCTATCTACAATTTTGGGTAAATTTTTAAAATGTACATAAGATTTGTTATAATCTGAGTACCCTAATGCTGGAGAACCTTGAATAGCTTCTCCATCTTTAATATTTCTTCCTATTCCTGATTGTGCCTGAATTCTAACATTATTGCCTATAACTAAATGTCCGGCAATACCAACCTGGCCTCCTATCAAACAATGTTTTCCTATTTTAGTAGATCCTGCAATACCAGTTTGCGCAGCAATTGCAGTATGCTCTCCGATCTCTACATTATGTGCTATCTGAATCTGATTGTCGAGTTTTACTCCTCTTCTAATAATTGTTGATCCAAGTGTAGCTCTATCAATTGTTGTTCCTGCGCCAACATCTACGCTAGATTCGATAATAACATTTCCTGTCTGAGGGACTTTACTGTACTCCCCCTTTTCATTAGGTGTAAACCCAAATCCATCCGCACCAACAATAGCACCACTATGAATAACACAATCGTCACCTATTATTGATTCAGAATATATTTTTGCTCCTGCGAAAACAACAACATTATTTCCTATAGTAACATTATCCCCTATATATACATTAGGATAAATCTTAGCATTTTCTCCAATACTTACATTATCTCCTAAATAAGAAAACGCACCTAAATATATATTATCTCCATACTTAGCTGTTTCTGAAATAAAACTGGGCTGTTCTATTCCCGTTTTATTCATTTTTACCATATTATAATAATCCAACAACTGAGAAAATGCTTTATACGCATCATCCACTCTAATTAAAGTAGTCTTAATATTAGACTCAGCTTCAAATGTTTTATCTACTATTGTAATTGACGCATCAGTAGAATAAATGTATGGAGTATATTTGGGGTTAGACAAGAATGTTAGCGAACCTTTAGTCCCTTCTTCTATCTTTGCTAGTTTTGATACTTCTACGGTTTCATCTCCTTCGATTTCACCATTTAGAATACCTGCAATTTGTGTGGCTGTAAAAATCATTAGCAACAAAAGTATAAAAAATGTGTTAATCTATGTACTTTGGATAACATATAAAATATTTAGTCACTGGTTTTGATAACGCCTTCAAATTAAATTGATCCGTAGCACTCACAATATCAACTATTTTGCTTGATTTATATAAAATATTTATATTCTGTTTATTTTGATGATAAGCCTGATTAGAAATCATTCCTGTAAATATAAAATAACGTGCTTCCTCTTCAGAAATGTTAGATTTTAATCTAAAATCATTTATACGTTTATCTATTTTATCCGCATTAAATGTTTTCTTTTTAATCTTTATACGCAATAAATCTCTATCGATAATCATATTGCACAAATTTCGTAAAACAAAATCTTCAGAAGTTGCCCATTCCTTCATAGCTGATACTATATCATAATCATCCAACTTCGAAAAAGTTTCTAAAACCTCTTTTGTAAAATTATCTGCAGTTATTTTATTTTCTAGAAAAAACAACAAAGGTTTACTAGCATTTAATTTTTCTCCTTGATCAACTAATTCTTTTGCTCTTTTTAGAACTCTAATCAATAGACTTTCGGCTACTATACTAGTTTTATGTAAGTATACTTGCCAATACATAAGTCTTCTTGCTAATAAAAACTTCTCTACCGAATATATCCCTTTTTCTTCAACTACCAATTCATCCTCTTCAACATTTAGCATGGTGATAAGACGTTCACTATTAATATTACCTTCTGCGACTCCGGTATAAAAACTATCTCGCTTTAGATAATCTAAACGATCCATATCTAATTGTCCAGAAATCAACTGATGCAGGAATTGACGGTGATACTCTCCTTTAAAAATTTGTATAGCGAGCGTTAAACTCCCGTTAAATTCTTTATTGATTTCCTCCATAAACATCAAGGAAATTGCTTCGTGATTTACTTCATTAACTATACTATGTTCCATCGCATGAGAGAAAGGACCATGTCCTATATCATGTAATAATATAGCTATATATAATGCATCTTCTTCATCCTCAGAAATACTAACTCCTTTAAAACGAAGGACTCGCACTGCATTTTGCATTAAATGCATACATCCTAAAGCATGATGAAATCTAGTATGATGCGCCCCTGGATACACTAAATATGATAAGCCCATCTGAGATATTCTACGTAATCTTTGAAAATATCGATGTTCTAAAAGATCAAAAATTAGTTCATTAGGTATGGTAATAAAACCGTAAATTGGATCGTTTAATATTTTGAGTTTATTTCTTTTTTTCAAGTTTATAGTACTTTTATCAACAAATATATATGTATGGATTCAGAATTACGAATTAACTGATATGAATTATACTATATCCTTATATATTGATAAAGTAAAATTGTAATTATTTAAAATAGAAACAGTCACTAAATGAAATGAAACTAAAGAGTAAGAATTATATAAACTATACTCATTTAGTCGTTTTGTGACATAACCATCCGGTAATAACGAATAAAAAAATAACATAATAATGAGCAACATAAAGATACTTTGGGTAGATGATGAAATTGATTTATTGAAACCACATATATTATTTCTCGAAAAGAAAAATTATCAAGTTACCAAATGCCAAAGTGGTACTGAAGCGATTGAAACACTTGAAGATGAAAATTTTGACATCGTTTTTCTTGACGAAAATATGCCCGGACTATCAGGAATTGACACATTAGCGGAGATCAAAGAAAAGAATGACAGCCTTCCTGTGGTAATGATTACTAAAAGTGAAGAAGAATATATTATGGAAGAAGCAATTGGAAGCAAGATTGCTGACTATCTAATTAAACCCGTAAATCCGAATCAAATTTTACTGAGTCTAAAAAAGAATTTAGATCATTCTAGATTAGTTTCTGAAAAAACGACTTCAAATTATCAGCAGGAATTTAGAAAAATAGCTATGGATATGGCTATGGTAAATTCCTATTCTGAATGGGTTGATTTATACCAAAAACTAGTGTATTGGGAAATTCAATTAGAAGATATTGAAGATACCGGAATGTTTGAGATTTTAGAATCTCAAAAAGTAGAAGCAAATTCTCAATTCTGTAAATTTATTGACAAGAATTATCCGGACTGGTTTAACGGAGATGGAGACGCTCCAATTATGTCTCATACACTTTTTAAAGAGAAAGTAGTTCCAGAGTTAAGTAAAGAACAACCAACACTTTTTGTAGTAATTGATAATCTTAGGTATGATCAATGGAAAGCATTTGAACCCATTGTAAATAACTATTACAAAAAAGAAGAAGAAATATCGTATTGTAGTATTTTACCAACTGCAACACAATATGCCCGTAATGCTATTTTCTCCGGTCTTATGCCTGCCGACATGAAGAAAAGACATCCGGATCTTTGGTTAGACGATGTGGATGAAGGTGGTAAAAACATGAACGAAAATGAGTTTCTTACTGCGCAATTACAAAGACTAGGTCTTGACATTAAGCACGAATATTATAAAATCACAAATGAAAGATCTGGAAAAACCTTGGCAGCTAATTTTAAAGGACTTAAAGACAATGATCTAACAGTTGTTGTTTATAATTTTGTAGATATGTTGTCGCATAGTAAAACTGAAATGGAAGTGATTAAAGAGTTGGCTTCGAACGACAAGTCATACAGGTCATTAACCCAAAGCTGGTTTAAAAACTCTCCTTTGTTAGAGATGATACAACAAGCACAGCAAATGGGATTTAAATTATTAATTACTACAGATCACGGGACCATTAATGTAAAAAACCCTTCTAAGGTGATTGGTGATAAGAATACTAGTTTAAACCTAAGATATAAAACTGGAAAGAGTCTTACTTATGAAGATAAAGAAGTATTAGCAGCTACAAATCCGAAATCTATTCATCTACCATCCATTAATATGAGTAGTTCATTTATCTTTGCAAAAGGAGATTATTTCTTTGCGTATCCAAACAATTACAATCATTATGTTGGATATTATAGAAATACATATCAACACGGAGGAGTTTCTCTTGAAGAAATGATTATTCCGTTTGCGGTGTTAAATCCGCGATAAATAAAACATTTATTATAAAAGCGTATGTACTATTAAAAAATATAATAGTACATACGCTTTATTAACTTTGACAAGTCATTCTAAAAACAAACTGTAGTGAAGATAACGTATACCCTAGACGAACTTTCGCAAACTGCACAACACATTATTACCCACTCCAAACATAAAACATTGCTTTTTGATGCAGAAATGGGAGTTGGCAAAACAACTTTAATTAAAGAGATCTGCAAACAACTAGGTGTACGTGATACCATTTCTAGTCCTACCTACTCTTTAGTAAATGAATACCAAGGTGAAGAAAACACCATTTATCATTTTGATTTTTACCGAATACAAGACGAAGAAGAAGCTTATGATATTGGTTTTGAAGAATACCTAGACACCAATGCTTGGGTATTTATAGAATGGCCAGAAAAAATATCCAATTTATTACCAGAAAATAGTGTTAAAATTAAAATTGAGCTATTAAACGATGGTAAAAGAGTACTTTTTTTAGGGTAAAAAGATGTTAAAAAAGTCATTTTAATAAACTTTAACAGAGTTACGCTTTTTCTTACAGCTAGAATAACCTATTTTTATTGTTGTTTTTTACTAGTACTTAATCGATAAAAATATGTTTTTTAACAGGAATCACGTAAGGAATATACTTTTTTGCAGTAACAAAATAACCTTCTTACAGCTTGCAAAACTACAATTTTTTTGAATTGAGCTACCGATAGATTTTCATCTAAGTTTGGGACCATAACTAATTTAAACCCTATAAAGATGAAAATCACAACAACCATTATTTTTAGTTTTTTATTTTCCCTAACAACCTACATATTCTCCGATGTAGATAATGACAACCAGACAAAACTCAATACCTCAACCACACAAAATGACAACACCCAACAAGGAAAAAACATCCCCAAATCAATGTCAACACACATCAAACCAAAAATTAAAAAGCCTGCGAACGGGTAGTATAATAGCAGTTTTAATAGCTTTTATACCTTTCTTGTTTTATTTCACAGATATTTTCCCAGATGGTGCCATCTGGGAAAATTCTTTTTTCACTTATCAAAGCAAATACTACGAAAGCGTAAGCACTTTTATATGGGTAGCTTTAAGTAAATTAATTCCTCTTACACTCTTTATAATATGGTTTTTCACCTGTAAGCATTGGTGGAGTAAAATAATTCTAATACCAATTGGGTTATATTTTTTTCAGCTTATATCCATCCTAAATGAAGACTCTGAAATAGTTGATAATCAGGAGATTTATTATTCAATCCCTTTCGTTGTTGTAATAATTTCTATTGTCTATACGATTCGCGTCAAAATATTTGACAAAATCCATAATATTGATTTATCTGAATTAGATGAAATTAACAAATCGAATAAAAAATCTTGGTGGAATCGATTTCGCTAGTTGTGAAACATTAATAATTTATGTGTATTTAAATATACAAGGGGTTTATTTATGTAATTCTGCATTACTTATATAAACCTTTGCAAATACGGTAATACTAAATTTGGATGCTATCCTTTTTTATTCGTAATTTGAGATAAAGAATATCACACAGATGAGCAAACCAACCTCTCCTTTTACCAAAGAACAGCTTCTGCCTCAAGAAGAAATGATTGAAGTCGCTCGAAAAAAAGGAAAACTTTTTATAGGCATACCTAAAGAAACTAGTTATCAGGAGAAGCGAGTATGTTTAACTCCGGATGCCGTTGCTGCGTTAACAGCTCATGGTCATCGAGTATTATTAGAAACTAATGCAGGATTAGGAGCAAGTTTTACTGATCGCGAATATAGTGAGGCTGGTGCAGAGATCACAAATGATACTAAAAAAGTTTTTGGTTGCCCTATTATTCTAAAAGTTGAACCACCATCAATAGAAGAATTAACGCATATCAATCCACAAACAGTTTTAATTTCTGCGTTACAACTAAAAACACAATCCAAGATATATTTCCAAGAATTGGCAAAAAAAAGGATTACAGCTTTAGGATTCGAATTTATTAGAGATGCAGACGGAGCTTATCCCGCAGTTCGTGCATTGAGCGAAATTGCAGGAACGGCAGCTGTATTAATTGCTTCAGAATTAATGAGTAGTTCCACTCAAGGTTCTGGATTAATGATGGGGAATATAAGTGGTGTTCCTCCCGTAGAAGTAGTTATTATTGGTGCTGGTACGGTAGGAGAATTTGCAGCTCGTTCTGCTATAGGATTAGGTGCTAATGTAAAAGTTTTTGACAACTCTATTACAAAACTTAGATGTATTCAGACTAACATAGGACGACCATTATACACCTCAACAATACAACCCAAAAATTTATTAAAAGCCTTGAGACGCTGTGATGTAGTTATTGGAGCTGTTAGAGGAAAAAACAGATCGCCAATCATTGTTTCTGAAACTATGGTAGAGCGCATGAAAAATGGTGCTGTAATCATAGATGTTAGTATCGATATGGGTGGTTGTTTTGAAACCAGCGAGGTAACCTCTCATGATCATCCAACTTTTGCAAAACATGGTGTAGTGCATTATTGTGTTCCTAATATCCCATCACGATATGCAAAAACTTCATCTTTATCTATTAGTAATATATTTACTCCGTACTTATTACAAATCGGAGATGAAGGTGGTATAGAGAATGCAGTTCGTTTTGATCGAGGTTTAAAAAGTGGATTATATTTTTATCACGGAATTCTCACAAGTAAATCTATAGCTGATTGGTTTGACCTGTCGTATAGAGACATCAACCTTTTAATACTATAATTTTAATACCTGAAAAACACTAAGGAAAAGGATTTTTTTTATAATCTTCTTTCCTATTTAGAAAGTTTGTAACTCCAAAACTTTCCTTACTTTTGAAGCTTCATTTTAGAAAGATATGAAACTAGCACATAGACTGGGATTTTACTTTTTTGGATTTATTATCGGATTATTTTTACTCCTGTTTTTCTTAGGAGGAAAAAACGCGTCTTGCGACTATTCTCCCAATGCTCGAGTATTAAAAAACATAAGAATTAAAGAGCGTGTATTCTCCGAAGATATTTTAAGTTCCATGCAAATCCATAACATAGATACTGCAGACATCTCATCTATATTAATTACTGGAAATGTGGATTTTGGAAAAAGCAATACTAAATTAGATTCATGTAACACCTATTTTATAGAAGGGCAGATTAAAGAAAAAAATATTGGACTGCATATAGCAAATTGCGATTCTATTGCTAGAATGAATGCTTTAGAGATTTTAAAATAATTAGAGTTTCTTACTAATCATCCAAAAATCAAAATCTGCTTTACCAATGCAAAATTTATTGTCTTAGGCTCAGGTATTGTTCTTGCTATTGTTTGGGTTTTTGTAGAACAAAAAACTAGAGAAAAAAGGAAATCTATATCCTAACAAACCATCTCTATCGTTCTCTAGGGTTAGTACCTCTGAACTTTTCTAGTAATTTCTTGAATTTTTCAAGTTTTACTGGTTTATAAACCACTTTGGTACTTAAAGGATATTTTTCTAATAACTTGGTAGGCCTAGATGGTCTTTTAGTAAAACCACCTCCACAATTTGGACAAACATTAAACAAAACAGTATCTACACAATTTTTACAAAAAGTACATTCAAAAGTACAAATCATTGCCTCTTTACTATCATTAGGTAATGATACATTACAGTTTTCACAGGTGGGTCTAATTTCTAACATACTAATTAAATTTGATTCTACCTTAACTATTATCATTCACATATTGTGATACAGCATTAGGGATTTTAATTTCAGGGTTTAAATCAGATTCCGAAATAGGCTCATATGCAACTTGTTTAATAGGTACGACACCAGCCCAAATTGGTAAATTATGATCTTCTTTTTCATCCACAACACCTTCTGCCCTTACCTTAGCTGAGGCAGTATCTATTTTAATAGCCATTACTAATGTAGCATTAAATTCTTTAGTATTAGGTTTTCTTATATTATTCCAATGTCCCGGAACCATATGATTTAAAATACATTCTAAAGCACTCATCTTCTCTTTAGGATCTTCCACTTTACGTACATTTCCAAAAACAGTCACAGATCGATAATTCGCAGAATGATGAAATGCAGATCTTGCCAAAACCAAACCATCGAGATGAGTTACAGAAATACTTGCTTTACCTTCTTCCAATAAATTAACGATCATTCTATTTTTTAACGAACCATGAATATAAATCGTGTCTCCTTCTCTTCCATACGCTGTAGGTATCACTATTGCTTGATTGTTCCAAACATATCCTACATGACATAAAAAGGTATCATCCAAAATCTTATTAATTTCCATCTTATCGTAGGTAGCTCTTTTTGCCCCTCTAATTACTTTATTAAGAGGGGTAACTTTATATTCTGACATTACTTGTTCTTTTTTTGATTTAAATCAAAATTAGTAGTTTTATGGTGTATTAATTAATCCAGTTTGCATATTATGAGTAGTCCGGTTATATTTCCATTTAAGAGCAACATCGATTTAGATAAAAATTCAAGTCGACACCTCTACTTACAATTATGCGATCAATTGATTGGATTTATCAAATCCGGGAAACTAGCTCCTTCTACAAAGCTTCCTGGATCACGTAAATTATCTGAAGATTTGAAAATACATCGTAAAACTGTGGTCGCAGCCTATGATGAACTAACATCACAAGGCTGGATAGAAAGTATTCCAGCAAAAGGTACATTCGTTAATCATAATTTACCAATTATAAGCCCAAAAAAACTTGCTAACTCCAAGAAACCTGTCTTATTAAAAAATACATCGGGTTTTGAATTCAAAAAACGTAAAAACCTGTTTATAAAAGGAATAGAAACCATAAAAGCTTCTCTCAAAGTAGATGAAGGAGTCCCAGATCACCGATTAGCACCTATAGAAGATATTGCAAGAAACTATAGAAACATTACAAATAAAAAACATTATCAAGAATTATTAACCTATGGTGATACGCATGGCAATTTCGATTTACGCAAAGCACTAGTATCGTATCTAAATCAAACAAGAGGGTTAAAAATATCTACGGATAACATTCTTATAACAAGAGGCAGTCAAATGGGAATTTACCTTGCAAGTAAATTACTCCTTGATGATCAGAAAATTATTATTACAGGAAACACCAATTATATGACAGCTGATAATACATTTATAGAAGCAAAAGGTATTATCAAACGTGTTTCGGTAGATCAACAAGGTATCAGTACCACGGAAATTGAAAAAATATGTAAAAAAAATAAGATTAGTGCTGTTTACGTTACCTCTCATCATCACCATCCTACAACTGTAACTCTATCCGCAGAACGACGTATGCATTTACTTAATCTAGCACAAGAGAATAATTTTGCAATTATAGAGGATGACTATGATTATGATTTTCATTACCGCAACGCCCCTATTTTACCATTAGCGAGTAATGATACCCAAGGAAACGTAATTTATATTGGAGGGTTTACAAAAATTATTGCTCCTGCTTTACGAATTGGCTATTTTATTGCATCTAAAGACGTTATAGACGAGGCAGCAAGATTAAGACGTATTATCGATAGACAAGGTGATACTTTATTAGAACAAACATTGGCAAGAATGATCATCAATGGAGATGTTCAAAGACATAGCAACAAAGTTCGAAAAATTTATAAAGAACGAAGAGACCTATTCTGCGGTTTACTGAACGAGAAACTAAGTGATTTTTTTGATTTTGAAACTCCAAATGGAGGAATGGCAGTTTGGGTACAATTAAAACAGCCATATAATTGGGATGTAGTAATGACGGAAGCTCTAAAACTAAATATAGCCTTTAATCCAGAATGGAGGCGTTATGATAATAACCACTTAGGACACAATGGGATAAGAATAGGGTTTGCTGCTTTAAACAAAGAAGAAATTTTTAGCGTTATAAATACTTTAGAAACCGTTATGAAATCTATTCAATAATTAAATCAAACTTCTTTAACAACCTTGTTCTATTATCTCTAGAAAATATAGCTTTCTTTACTCTACTATTTATAGGATCTATACCAGAATTAATTTCAGTTTTAAAAGTTTTATCTAGTACTGAGTATCACTACTCACTTATTCTCCAAGGAGGATTTTTCCTGTTATCACCAGCAAAATATAAAATAATATTATTCCCATCCGGATCTTTAAGTCTTGCTTCTCTCCACAACCAACTTTGATCTGTTGGTAGTAAATTGAATTCTATACCTATAGATCTTAGCCTATCCACTTCTTTATCTAGTTGTTCCGTTTCAAAATAAACATAAACACCATCTTCCTCTGGTAATTTTTCAACTTCGTGAATAGAAAAAGTAGCTTCTCCTTCTTTACACTCGAACCTAGCATAATGCGGTAATGCTTTTACAATTAGCACTAAACCTAATTTCTCATAAAAAGAAATAGATTCTTCCACATTTTTAGACGGAACAGTAACCTGATTTAGATTCATACGTTATTATAACTTTCTTCTTTTTCTCTCCTTAGATAGTAAATCTAATTCTCTAGTTGTTTGACCAGCAACAGAAGTATTTTCCTCTGCTCTTCTAATAAGATAAGGCATAACATCCTTTACGGGACCGAACGGTAAATATTTAGCAACATTATATCCTTCTGAAGCTAGATTAAAACTAATATGATCACTCATACCATACAACTGTCCTAACCAAACTCTAGGATCATTTTTTACTATTTTTTGTTTTCTCATCAATTCAATAGCCTGATAACAACTTATTTCATTGTGAGTACCTATGAATACAGAAATATCATTTAAGTTTTCTAATATATATTCTAAAGTAGTATTAAAATTAAGGTCTGTAGCCTCTTTACTTTCGCATATTGGAGTTGGGTATCCTTTTTCTGAAGCACGATCATTTTCTTTTTCCATATAAGCTCCACGAACAATCTTCATTCCGATCTTAAATCCGTATACATTCGCCTCTTCATGCAACTTTTTTAAATAAGCTAATCGATCATGTCTATACAACTGCAATGTATTATATACTATTGCTTTTTCTTTATTGTATTTATGCATCATTTTGGCCACTAACTCATCCGCAGCATCTTGCATCCAACTTTCTTCTCCATCAATTAACAGCGGAACATCACATTCGTATGCTTTTTTGCATACCTGATCAAAACGTTCTTCTATCCTTTTCCATTCTTGTTCTTCTTCTTTAGTTAATGGAGTACCTTCTGTTTTCTTTTGCCATACTAGAAATCTGCCAAAACCAGTAGGTTTAAACACAGCAAAAGGAATTGCTTCTTTTTGATCTACAAAATCAAGAATTTTCAATATCTTCTTAAGCACGTGATCAAACTGCTCTTCTTCCTCTTTACCTTCAACAGAATAATCTAAGACAGAAGAAACTCTTCCTTTATCATACATTTTTTCAACAACTGGCAAACAATCTTCTTCATCCACTCCACCACAAAAATGATCAAAAACCGTTGCCCTAATTAATCCTTTAACAGGTAAATGGGCTTTCAACGCAAAATTGGTTACTGCAGTACCAATACGAACAAGAGGTTCATTAGCAATCATTTTAAAAAGAAAATATGCTCTTTCCAGTTCCGAATCACTTTTTAAAGCAAAAGCAGTTTCGGTATTATCAAACAAAGTATGTTCCTTCATTAAGTCTAAATTTTAAATATTCTTAACAATCAACCTAAATTCATTAAAATAACCATAGTATTATTAACTACTAGCTATTTGTTTTAAGATATCTGCAAATATAGAACTTGGAAGTTTATTTTATTACAAATTCTACTTAATTTCACAGCCTGTTAAAACACCTTTTATGAAGCCCATAGTTTCTAAAGATTCTATCGTATATTTTAACGATGAATGCTACACCGCACTTAATGCCTATTTAGAAAAAGCAAACCATTCTAAAATTTTCATTCTTGTCGATAGTAATACCTATCAAAACTGTTACGCTCATTTTATGAGTAAGATTGAAAAAGAATATGAGGTTGAAGTTTTAGAAATCGAACCTGGAGAAATCAATAAAAATATTGATACATGTACTAGCATATGGAATGTACTTGCAGAATATGGAGCTGACAGAAAAAGTTTATTAATTAATTTAGGTGGTGGTGTAGTTACCGATCTTGGAGGATTTATTGCTTGTACATACAAACGGGGTATTAGTTATATTAATGTACCCACTTCTTTATTAGCCATGGTGGATGCCTCTGTTGGAGGAAAAACAGGTGTGGACCTTGGGAATCTTAAAAATATGGTTGGTGTCATTAGCGAATCCGAAATGGTTCTGGTCGATACTGAATTTTTAGGAACTTTGCCTGTTAATCAAATGTGTAGCGGTTTTGCAGAAATGCTAAAACATGGATTAATACAAGACAGAGCATATTGGGATAAAATGAGCGACCTTTCTAAATTAACCACAGATGATTTAGATCAATTAATCTATGACTCTGTAATAATCAAAAATAAGATTGTTTTTGAAGACCCTACCGAACAGAATATCAGAAAATACTTGAATTTTGGTCATACACTTGGTCATGCCATTGAATCTTTTTACTTAACACATCCAGAAAAACCTGAATTATTACATGGAGAAGCGATTGCCATTGGTATGATTCTAGAAGGCTTTATATCCGCAGCATTGCTATCTGTTACAGAATTAGAGCTTATTCAAATCACCCAAGTGATCCTAGCTACATTCCCTAAAGTTGATATTGATCCTAAAGATTATCCTGCAATTATGGAACTATTAGTTCATGACAAAAAGAATGAAAAAGGGAATATTTATTTTGTATTGCTTAATACCATTGGCGATGCTAAATATAACTGTATTGTTTCTGATGATTTAATAATTGATGCTTTTGAATACTATGCATCGTTATAATTTCAGTTTGATTTAATATCTTTAAAACTGAATAAAATCTTACTATCTTGAAAAAAAGACTTTTTAAACTTTTAAAAATATTTTTTACCAGCATATTGGTTATTGTTATATTTCTAATTGCTATTCTATATTTCTCTCTACATCAAAAAATGCCTAGTGGTACTGCTGGAGAGGAAGCTGATAACTTTGCTTTACAAATCCAGAAAGCGGTAAACCATGATAAATTTATTAATACAGACTACATTCAGTGGTCTTTTAGAGACAAAAATCATTATATCTGGAATAAAAAATCTGGAAAAGTCGAAGTAAAATGGGATACTTATCAAGCAAACCTTGATCTACAAAACTCTGAAAACAGTTCTATTACTGAGGATGGAAAGTTGATTGATTCTCCAGAAAAAGATAAGTTATTAAACAAAGCACTAGCCTATTTTAATAATGATTCATTTTGGGTAGTAGCCCCTCATAAACTTTTTGATAATGGAGTGACTCGAAAATTAGTTGATTTAGAAAATGGCACTAAGGGTTTATTAGTTACTTATGATTCAGGTGGCACTACACCTGGAGATTCATATCTATGGAAAGTTGATAAAAACTATTTGCCAACTACCTATCAAATGTGGGTTTCATTAATTCCTATTGGAGGTATCGAAGCTAGTTGGGAGAACTGGAAAACAACGGAAAGTGGAGCCTATTTAGCACAATACCACAAAGCATTAGGTGTTGGGATTCCGATTAGTAATTTAAGAGCTTGGAATGAGTAAAATAAGTAGTTAATATAAAATATCGTAATCAGTACTCTTTACTATGTACTTAGTGCTGTATCGACATGTAAAATTTATATATAATAAGACTAATATTATTACTGATATAATATTAAGAATCAATAAGTCATTCGCATTCATAATTATAGAAATCTACGATTAAACTAAAATCGTCTTTTGTAAGTTCTTCTTGTTTGATTTTATAGATAAGTTCTTTACAATCACTAAAATAATCTAAAGCAACTTTTTTAAAATTAGCACTAAAAAACCCACTTGATATCAGAGGTGTTACCTCTTCTTCCCCTTCTCTTTGTACATAATAATCAACCAAGTTCTTTTTTAAACCATAAAAAGGTAGTCCATTACTATCTACAGGTAAGTAAACTCCTTTAAATTTTCTATAAATGGTTAATTTTCCTTCTTCTATTAATTCTAGGTATTTGTACTTTGACGTTCCTTTAATTTTTTTATACGCTCTAAAATAAACTCCATCTTTCTTGTAAATCTTAATCTTTTCGACATCTTTTAAATCGATAAAACGAGGTTTTTCTTTTTTGTTCTTTCTGTACTTCATTGTGCCATCAGAAAGAGTTTTTCCTAAACCCTTTAATCGAGTACCATCTTTAAAAATTAGAACAACACCATTTTTTTGGCTATATACTTCTGATTGACTAATACCAAAAAAGATAAATAAAAAGAAAAATATATTTTTAAGCATACTAACTCCTATTAGAATAACAAAGACACATAAAACTTAAACAACAAAACCAATAATATCACAGAGATGATATTTAGAATCAATCCCGCTTTTACCATTTCAGATACCTTTACATAACCACTAGCAAATACAATAGCATTTGGTGGTGTTGCCATAGGTAACATAAATGCACAACTAGCAGCCATTGTTACTGGAATTAATAAATGTAACATTGGTATATCAAGTCCTAATGCAATACCCGCCACCACAGGAACAAAAATCGCTACCAGCGCAACATTACTCATCAATTCGGTCATAAAAAGCATAAAAACGATCAGTAATAGTGTAACTACTAATAAGCTCAATCCTTTATTAGCAGCAATCATATTAGCTACCAACTCTATTAAACCTGCATGTGACAGACCACTTGCCAAAGCTAATCCTCCACCAAATAAAATTAAAATCCCCCAAGGAAGTTTTTGTGTGTCTTTCCAAACCAATGTAAACTCTCCTTTACTTAACTTAAAAGGAATAACAAATAAAGCGAAGGCTCCCATCATACTAATTCCAGTATCTGATAATTTTAAACCAGGAAAAAAACCATTAATTGTAGTTCTAGAAATCCATAAAAATATCACCGCACTAAAAATCATTAACACTCTTCTCTCAGTTTGTTTAATTTTACCAAGCTTTTTTAATTCCTTATCAATAACTTCTTTAGAAGCAGAAAAGTCAACAATACGATTAGGATATATCCATTTTACGATCACTAAGTAAACAATTCCGATCATCAATACAGAAAAAGGAAATGCTAGTAACATCCAATTCAGAAAAGAGATCTCTATTTTATATTCATTTTCTAAAAATCCAACTAAGACAGAGTTTGGCGGTGTACCGATAATAGTTGCAACTCCACCTACATTAGCAGAAAATGCAATCCCTAACATAATGCTCAGTGCAAAGTTTCTGTCATTTTTAGTAAAACCATCCTTATCATCTACTAACAATTGAATTACGGATAACGCAATTGGCAACATAACTACTGTACAAGCCGTATTACTAATCCACATACTCATAAAAGCAGTGGCAATCATAAATCCAAGAATTACACGATCAGGACTGGTTCCTGTTATTTTTATAATAGACAGTGCTATTCGCTTATGGAGATTTACTTTTTCTAAAGCCAACGCCATCACAAAACCACCAAAAAACAAGAATACTATTGGGCTACCATAACTTTGCGAAACCGTTTTTAGGTCCAAAACTCCCACTAATGGAAATAATATTAAAGGAATCAAAGCCGTAACCGATATAGAAACTGCCTCCGTTATCCACCAAACAATCATCCAAACCGCTACCGAAATTACTTTGTCGGCAATTTCTGAAACGAGAACAATAGGAAGATTGATCAATAGCAAAAATAATATCGGCCCTGCTATTAATCCAATCTTTTTGATGAGTGGATATGGTGTCATTTATTTTTTGCTACTTCCAGTGAATTGTTGAGATTTATTACTAAATAACACATTAAAAGTTGTTAAACTTCCATACATACGTGTAATATATTGCTGTAGATCTACCTTATCTTGATCATCAATTACCTTAGAACTATTGATCTTTTGTTCCATGACACGGATACGATCTCGTACCATCACTATTTTATGAAAGAAGGTATCAATCGGAATTTCTTTAGAAGCTAAATTAGTGTCTCCAGGTTCTAGTATGATCTTACCACCTTTCCATTTATCTGCAATTGGAACAATTTCGGAGATATCACTGTATCTTTTTAATAATTCTCTAAATGTTCGTTCTACTTCATAGAAACTAATAGTATCAACTTCATCCTCTACTCCATCGATTATTTCAAAATCTTCATCAACATCAATAGTTTCTAATCCATTTTCTATAAAAGTTACCCAATACATTTTTGCGGTAACATTAGTAACTACACCCAATCCATAGGTTGGATGCTTTATTCTAGAGCCAATTCCTAATATCATTAATCTATGTTTTTAAGCTAAAATAAAAAAGTATGACGGTTTTATACACTGATTAATAAAAAATTATAACAGCTATTTAACAATTGTAAAAGCCAGCCTCATTTTACTAACACATTACAAATAACTACATTTGCAATCTTGGTTAAAAATTTATGGCAATTTCAGAGGAAAATATTGAAGTTTTAGGAGCAAGAGTTCATAATCTAAAAAATATTGATGTAACCATACCCCGTGAAAAACTTGTTGTTATCACAGGGTTATCGGGATCAGGTAAGTCATCATTAGCTTTTGACACAATTTATGCTGAGGGACAACGCAGGTATATTGAAACTTTTTCTGCATATGCTAGACAATTTTTAGGGAGTTTAGAGCGACCTGATGTGGATAAAATTGATGGCCTCTCTCCTGTTATTGCTATTGAACAAAAAACTACAAGTAAAAGCCCAAGAAGTACAGTAGGAACAATTACCGAAATTTATGATTTCTTAAGACTATTGTTTGCTCGTGGTAGTGATGCCTATAGCTATAATACCGGCGAAAAAATGGTGAGCTACAGTGATGAGCAAATCAAAGATCTTATTCTTAAGGATTTTAATGGAAAGAGAATAAACATTCTCGCTCCTATTGTACGATCTCGAAAAGGACATTACCGAGAACTTTTTGAGCAAATAGCCAAACAAGGTTTTGTTAAGGTTAGAACAGATGGTGAGATCAAAGATATCACCAAAGGCATGAAATTAGATCGATACAAAAATCACGATATTGAAATTGTTATTGATCGTCTTGCAGTTAGTGATGATAAAGACAACTCTAAACGATTGATGGAAACCATTAATACTGCTATGTATCATGGTGATGATGTCTTAATGGTAATTGAACAAGAATCTCAAGAGGCACGTTTCTTTAGCAGAAATTTAATGTGTCCTTCTAGTGGAATCTCCTATCCTAATCCTGAACCAAATAACTTTTCATTTAACTCTCCAAAAGGAGCATGTCCTAAATGTAACGGTATTGGAAATCTGTACGAGGTAAACGTAAAAAAAATTATCCCTGATGATTCTAAATCAATTAAAAATGGAGGTTTAGTTCCACAAGGACCTCAGAAAAATAACTGGATATTTAAACAACTAGAATTAATTGCACAGCGTTTTGACTTCAAATTAAGTGACCCGATAAAAAATATTCCAGCAGAGGCTATGGAAATTATTCTTTATGGAGGAAAAGAAAAATTCACTGTAGATAGTAAAACACTTGGTGTTAAAAGAGAATACAAGATTGATTTTGAAGGAATTGCTACATTTATAGACAATACTTACACTAATAATGATTCGACCTCTTTACGCAGATGGGCAAAAGATTTTATGGATAATATCCAATGTCCAGAATGTAATGGTTCTAGATTAAGAAAAGAATCTTTATACTTTAAGGTTGGTGAGAAAAATATTGCTGATTTGGCCAATATGGATATAAGCGAATTGGCTGATTGGTTTAAAAAATTACCAGAACAACTTAGCGACAAGCAGAAACAAATTTCTGGCGAAATTTTAAAAGAGATCAATGCTAGAATACAATTTTTAATTGATGTCGGATTAACTTATCTATCTTTAAACAGAAGCAGTAAATCACTTTCTGGTGGAGAAGCACAACGTATTCGGTTAGCAACACAAATAGGATCTCAATTAGTAGGAGTATTATATATCTTAGATGAACCAAGTATTGGACTACATCAGCGAGACAATGAGAAGTTGATTAACTCCTTAGTACAATTAAGAGATATAGGTAATTCCGTGATTGTTGTAGAACACGATAAAGATATGATCGAGCGAGCTGATCATGTCATTGATATTGGACCTAGAGCAGGAAAACACGGAGGAGAAATTATTAGTGAGGGTACTCCAAAAAACCTCCTAACACACAACACTCTTACTGCTGATTATTTAAGTGGTAAAAAAGAAATTAAAGTTCCCGAAAAAAGAAGACAAGGAAACGGTAAGAAAATCTCTTTAACTGGAGCAACCGGGAATAATCTAAAAAATGTTTCTATAGATATTCCTTTAGGAAAGATGGTTGCTGTTACAGGAGTTTCTGGTAGTGGTAAATCTACACTGATAAATGAAACATTATATCCTATTCTTAATGCATATTATTTTAATGGAGTTAAGAAACCAATGCCTTATAAAAAGATAAAAGGCTTAGAAAATGCGGATAAAGTAATCGATATTAATCAATCCCCAATTGGAAGAACACCAAGATCTAATCCTGCTACATATACCGGTGTATTTTCGGAGATTAGAAATTTATTTTCCAAAACACCTGAGGCAATGATTCGAGGATATAAACCTGGACGTTTTAGTTTTAATGTAGCTGGAGGTAGATGTGAAACCTGTAAAGGAGGAGGTTTGCGAGTTATAGAAATGAATTTCTTACCAGATGTGTATGTAGAATGCGAAACATGTCAGGGAAAAAGATTTAATAGAGAAACCCTAGAAATAAGATATAAAGGAAAATCCATCTCTGATGTGTTGGAAATGACAATCAATGAAGCTTGTGATTTTTTTGATCAAATTCCTAAAATTTTTAGAAAACTTAAAACTATTAGAAGTGTTGGTTTAGGATATATTACACTTGGGCAACAATCCACAACACTATCAGGTGGAGAAGCACAACGAATAAAACTGGCTACCGAATTGTCCAAAAGAGATACCGGAAATACTTTTTATATCTTAGACGAGCCAACAACAGGGCTTCATTTTGAAGATATTAGAGTATTAATGGACGTATTAAACGAATTAGTTGATAAAGGTAATACGGTACTAATAATTGAACATAACCTTGATGTAGTCAAAATGGCTGATTATATTATTGACATAGGATATGAAGGTGGTAAAAACGGTGGCGAGGTAGTAGCAAAAGGTACTCCTGAACAAATTATTAAAAACAAGAAGAGTTATACTGCGAAGTTTTTAGAAAAAGAACTGCGATAAATAATTTCTTCAATTTTGAAAATAAATAAACAAATAACAACAACTTGTTAAACAAATATCAGTTATTAACTGAGGTAATAAAATAAATTTTATGAGAAAAGAACAACATCACAAAGGTTGGAACGAAATAAAAACAAATGATTCTTGGGCTATTTTTAAGATCATGGGAGAGTTCGTAAATGGATTTGAAAAAATGAGTAAAATAGGACCTTGTGTATCTATATTTGGATCCGCCAGGACTAAAACGGATGACAAATATTATCAACTAGCTGTTGATGTAGCTCATAAAATAGTAGATCACGGATATGGAGTTATTACTGGTGGTGGTCCAGGTATTATGGAAGCTGGTAATAAAGGTGCTCATTTAGGTGGAGGAACCTCTGTAGGTTTAAATATTGATTTACCTTTTGAACAACACGATAATCCATACATTGACAGTGATAAAAGCTTAGATTTTGATTATTTCTTTGTTAGAAAAGTAATGTTTGTTAAATACTCTCAGGGATTTGTGGTTATGCCTGGAGGATTTGGAACGCTCGACGAACTGTTTGAAGCAATAACATTGATACAAACAAAAAAAATAGCAACATTTCCTATTATTTTAGTAAGTACTGAGTTCTGGGGAGGACTAATGGATTGGGTAAAGAGTACTCTTTTAGATAAATTTGGAAACATCAGTCCTGGAGATATGGATTTAATTCATATTGTAGATACTCCAGAAGAAGTATTACAGATTCTAGATAAATTCTATGGAAAATACAATTTAAGTCCAAATTTCTAGAGACACCTCTTTTCACACAAACTCAACAAACTCAATAATGAAAGGAATATTCATACCCCTTGTACTACTTTTTGGTGTCCAAATTTCTTTTGGACAAGCCACCATTAAAACCATGTTCTATAATGTTCTTAACTACCCCGCTGCCCCTCCAGAAAATAGAGAAGAAATATTAGAAACTATAATAGATAGTTATGAACCTGATATTTTTATGATTTGTGAATTAGAAACAGAAATTGGAGGTGAGGAAATATTAAATGAATCATTAAACGATGATAACACTAATTATTCTAGCGCTCCTTTTTTAAGTAATTTTTCTAACTCCGATGTAGAGCTACATCAATTATTATATTATAATAACCAAAAGTTTACTTTAATAGATAGCCAAAGACTAACAACTACAATAAGAGATATTAACTGGTATACCTTAGAATTAATATCAGACAATCAAGTCGCAAATCCTATTAGAATTGAAGTTTTCGTATCACACTTAAAAGCAAGCAGAGGTACAGAAAATGAGGTTAAGCGTTTAAATATGGTTAATAAATTCATTGATAATTATGAGAATCTAGATGAAGATGCATATGTCATTTTTGCCGGTGATCTAAACGTATATTCTTCGGATGAACCCGCTTATCAAGAGTTACTAAATAGTAACAATAAGATTACCATGGTTGATCCTATAAATAAGCCAGGAAACTGGACTAGTAATGAGACTTTTACCACAATACATACCCAAAGCACCCGTCTTAGTAGTGAAGACTTTGATAATTTTGGAAGCGGTGGTGGATTAGACGATCGCTTTGATTTTATTTTAATATCAGAGAATATGATAAACAATACAGAATTAAGTTATGTTCCTGATAGTTATCTTGCTTATGGTAATAATGGTGATTGTTATAATCAAAGAATTGATGATACAGATTGTACGGGAATATATGATAGTTCATTGAGAGATGCATTATATACTATGAGTGATCATTTACCTGTAGTGATGGAACTACAATCAAACCAACAGTTTTTAAATACTCCGGAATTTACAGAAACAATAAAAAACATACAATTAACCAATGGTAACATTATCCGTGATGAACTGTCTTTACAAATTGATAATACTTTAGAATCAATAGATTTTGAAATATATAATACTTTAGGACAAAAAATAAAATCGTTTTCTGCAGATAGTAATACTATTACTAATATTTCTGTCTCTGAATTAAATCAAGGAATGTATTATCTTGTCCCAACTAATATAAATAGTAATGCCATCAAATTTTTAAAAGTAAATTGAAACTTATCAGAATATTCCATATAATTCTTACTGTATTTTTATTTCTAGCTAATACTTATGCACAACATAATATCGTTATTGATGGAGTTCTCGATACTGAAAACAAGATAATATCAATACAACAAGAGATTACATTTAGGAATACCTCAAATGACACCTTACAAGAGATTTTTTTACATGATTGGGCTAATAGTTTTTCTAGTAAAACAACTCCATTAGGAAAGCGTTTTTCTGAAGATTTTATTAGAAAGTTTTATTTTGCAAAAGATTATGAGCGAGGATCAACTAGCATTGAATCTATCTCTGATCAAACATCAAAACAGTTAACTTGGTCAATTCAAAAACAAGCTCCTGATATTTTAAAATTAGATATAGATACATTATTATCACCAGGAGAAAGCTTTACCTTTAATTTAAAATATCAAGTAAAATTACCTAGCGAAAAATTCACCAGGTATGGTTATCATAAAAATGGAAATTTCAGTTTAAAACATTGGTATATTCTACCTGCTGTCTATGACACAAAGTGGAATACGTATAGTCATAAAAATCTAGATGATCTGTATGCACCAACAATAGATTATAAAATTAATCTTACGCTACCTTCCATGTATCACCTTACCAGTGAATTTGATCAAGAAATATTAACCGATTCAGATGATCCCATTAAAACGATTCTACTTGTTGGCGAGAAGCGAAATGAAGTTAATTTATATGTAGAAAAAGAGAATAGTTTTTATAATATTGAAACGAAGAATATCGAATTCATAAGTAATATCAGGGATAATGATTTGATGCCTGAAATGAAAAGTGTAGCCGTAGAAAAAATTCTAAAATTTCTAGAAAAACACTTAGGCCCATACCCTTTCGATAAAATTTTAGTTTCAGAAAATGATTATAAAAAAAACCCTGTATATGGTTTAAATCAATTACCTGATATTTTAAGACCATTTCCTGATGGTTTTCAGTACGAGATCAAACAACTTAAGGCAATAACAGAAAGTTATTTGGAAAAAACATTAATCATTAACCCTAGATATGATGCTTGGATAAAAGATGCAATACATATCTATATAATGATGGCATATACTGAGCAGTATTACCCTGAAATGAAAATAATTGGTAATCTAAGTAAAGTTATAGGGTTACGATGGTTTCATGCTGCCGACCTAAAATTTAATGATCAATACTTTTTAGGATATAAAAATATTATACGCAACTTTAGAGATCAGGCTTTAAACACTCCACAAGATAAACTCATTAAGTTTAATAAAAATATTGCCAATGCATATAAAGCTGGTGTAGGTTTCAAGTACTTAGAAGATTATTTAGAAGATGATAATATTCTTGCGGAGGCAATCCAAGAATATTATACTAATAATATATTGAAACAAACAAATTCTCAAGAATTTGAAAAAATATTAAAACGACTTGCTACAAAAGATGTTGATTGGTTTTTTGAAGATTATGTCAAGACGAATCAGAAACTTGATTTTAAAATTTCATCTGTCAAAAAGAGCAAAGACTCTCTAGAGGTTACAATAAAAAATAAAAGAGACAACAATATGCCGATATCATTGGGCGCAACTAGGGATGATGTACTAGTCTCTAAAACCTGGGTTAAAGATATAAAAGGTAAAAAAAAGGTAACAATCGGTAATGAAGATATTGATAAATTAGTCTTAGATTATGATCAAAATATTCCAGAATTTAATCGAAGGAATAACTATAGAAATCTAAACTGGATTTTTAATAAACCGTTTCATTTCACTTTTATACAAGATGTAGAAGATCCTACTAAAAGTCAAATATTCTATACTCCAGAGTTCGAATTCAATAATGTATATGATGGGTTTACTATTGGATCTAAATTTTTTAATAAAAACATCATTAGAAAAAACTTTGATTACAGAATCAAACCTAGTTATGGGTTTGCTTCTCAAAAACTGTTAGGTTCTGGTTTTTTTCAAGTACGACAGCAAATTGCTGATGATGATCTTTTTTTAATAAGATATTCTTTTAGCGGTAGTAGTTCTAGTTATGCGCCTGGACTATTGGTAAGACGTTTTTCTCCAACGGTACGATTTTCTTGGAGACCCGAAGATTTACGTTCCAATAAAAGTCAAAACCTTAGTATAAGAAGTGTAAATGTTTTTAGACAACGTGATGAGGTAAATCCTGTTAACACTCCAGATTACAGTGTTTTTAATGTACGATATACATATTCTAACTTTAATCTTATAAACTCTTCTTCTTTTAATTTTGACTATCAACTAAATAAAAATTTTAGTAAATTTTCTACGACTATAAATTATAGAAAATTATTTCTTAATAATAGACAGCTTAATCTTCGTCTTTTTGCAGGAGCTTTTATATTTAATGATACCAGTAGGGATGGTGATTTTTTTAGCTTTGCCTTAGATCGCCCTACAGATTACCTTTTTGATTTTAATTACTTAGGTCGTAGTGAAGATACTGGTTTGGTAAGTCAACAAATTATAATTGCAGAAGGAGGTTTTAAATCTCAATTAGATTTTCCGTTTGCAAATCAATGGATCACCACACTTAATGCCAATACTAACATCTGGAATTGGGTATACGCATATGCCGATGCTGGTTTAGTTAAAAACAGAGGTGTTTCTCCTGAATTTGTATATGATGCAGGTATAAGATTAAGCCTTGTGGCAGATTATTTTGAGCTTTTCTTCCCTATTGCATCCAATAATGGTTTTGAAATAAACCAACCTAATTATGACGAGAAAATTAGGTTTATTGTTACGCTAAGTCCTCAAACTTTAATTGGGCTTTTTACCAGAAGATGGTACTAATTCATTAAATAATTATTTCTATAAATAACGCTCGTTTGCATCAATAGTTTTTTCTGGAGTAGTTTCTAGCAAGAATTTCATAAAAATGTACATACTTAGCACGTGTGCTACATTAATAAGAACAGTGAAAATATTATTAAAATAAAATAATTCGTTAATGGGTAATAAAGAAATTATAAATATGCATAAACAAGAAACTATAATTAATTTCAAACCGTCTCTATATGTATCTTGCATATAAATAAGATATGCCACTAACATATATACTGTAGAGCTGAACAAACAAAAAACTACTTCTGGAATAGCTTCTCTGACCATATCAATTAGTAATTGAGAAATAGAAAAAATCAAATATGCAACTAACGCAGAGCTAATTAAAATTGGTATTGATAAAAACGTACTACGTTGAACAGTTTTAATAAATAGATACTTTCTTATAGCAATTGTACAGAATATAAAATACAAAGATGTTAGAATACATATATACGAGAAATTAGATATAAAATCAGTATAAATAAGAACATCACAGAAGATCATAGAAACCAGACTCAACACATACCATAGATTAATCTTCTTAGTATTACATAAATATATAGCTCCAATAGAGAATATGGTTAAAGGCAAGGCATAGGCTAAATATTTCCTGTCAAAAAATGTAGCAACTATAATAACTACTAAAAAAGCAAGGTAAAATAATATGTCGGTGACTTTTATTTTCTTCAAAAATTCACGATTACATTAATAATGATAATTAATATTTCTTCTAAGTTATATTATTTTTTGGATTTGTAGGAAAAAAAGAAGACAAACCTTAATTCCTACATTTACAAAAACTTATTTTAAAATATCTTCATACAAAAACACATTGATTATCAGATATATAAAAACCATTGTACTATTCAAAAATTATAACAAATAGCTATCCTGCTATGCTTATTTTTATAAATGTGAAAATTTTGAGTATTTGTTAATCAAGTCTTAAAATAATACCCAAAAAAAAGAATTCAACAACAAAAAGCTGTTTTATATGAATTATCATCAATAACTTTAATACTTCTTATCTTGGAATTGACCTGAATTTTAGCTAAATTTGCGAACCGTAAAAAATCGTTCACATGCAGTCTGAAACAACTATTACACCTAATATTTCTTTCGAAGAATATAAAGATCAAATACTTAGAGATTATAAAATCGCTTTAACGAGTAGAGAGTGTAGTTTGTTAGGACGTCGAGAAGTACTTACCGGAAAATCTAAGTTCGGAATTTTTGGTGGAGGTAAAGAATTACCACAATTAGCAATGGCTAGAGTGTTTCGTGATGGTGATTTCAGATCGGGATATTATAGAGATCAAACCTTTATGATGGCAATTGATCAATACAATGTAGAACAATTTTTTGCAGGATTGTATGCGCATACAGATATTGAAAAAGAGCCTTTCGCAGCAGGGAGACAGATGGGTGGACACTTTGCTACTCATAGTCTTAATGAAGATGGATCTTGGAAAAATCTTACAAAACAAAAGAACTCAAGTTCAGATATTTCTCCTACAGCTGGGCAAATGCCTCGATTATTAGGGTTAGCACAAGCATCCAAAGTATATCGTAATGAAAAAAGCGTTTCTGAACACACCAACTTTTCCATCAATGGAAATGAAGTAGCATGGGGTACCATCGGTAACGCAAGTACAAGTGAAGGTCTTTTTTGGGAAACAGTAAATGCTGGAGGTGTTTTACAAGTACCTATGGTAATTAGTATCTGGGATGATGAATATGGTATTTCTGTTCATGCAAAACACCAGACTACTAAAGAAAATATATCTTTAGTTCTAGAGGGTTTCAGACGAGATGAAAAGCACGATGGTTACGAAATCATTGTGGTTAATGGCTGGGATTATCCAGCTTTAGTAGAGGCCTATGAAACTGCAGAAGATCTAGCTAGAGAACAACATATCCCAGTAATTGTACACGTAAAGGAGCTTACACAACCACAAGGTCACTCCACTTCTGGTTCTCACGAGAGGTATAAAAGTGAAGAACGCTTAAACTGGGAGCGTGAGCACGATTGTAACAAGAAATTTAAGGAATGGATTATTGATCACAATATAGCAACTGCTGATGAATTACTAGAACTAGAAAAATCTTGTAAAAAAGCAGTAAGACAAGGTAAAAACAGTGCTTGGAATGCATATATCTCTGAGATTAAAGAAGAACAAAAAGAAGCTTTAATAAGATTAGAAGCAGTAGAAAACAAAAGTGCTAGTAAAAACTTTATCTCCCCTCTTGTAAGAATGTTAGCAGATAAAGATGAACCAATAAGAAAAGATATTCTAGAAGCAACTAGAAGAACATTGCGATATTTAATTAAAGAAGATTTTCCTGAAAAAACGGCTCTTCAGAATTGGATCAACAATTACATTGCAGAAATCCAACCAAAATATAGTGATCACCTATATAACGATTTTGACAGTAATGCTACTAAAATAAAAGAGGTAAAACCTGAATACGCTGATAATGCTGAGATAGTAGATGCCCGTGTTATATTAAGAGATAATTTTGATCAAATATTTAGTAGAGTACCTGAATCTTTAATTTTTGGAGAAGATAGTGGTAAAATTGGTGATGTTAATCAAGGTCTTGAAGGATTACAACAGAAATTTGGGGAGATCAGAGTTTCTGATGCCGGAATTAGAGAAGCAACTATAATCGGACAAGGAATTGGTATGGCAATGAGAGGTCTTAGACCCATAGCAGAAATACAATATTTAGATTACATACTTTATTGTATTCAAGGGCTAAGTGATGATCTTGCTACTTTAAGATATAGAACTTTTGCTAAGCAAAAAGCACCACTAATTGTTAGAACAAGAGGACACCGTTTAGAAGGTATATGGCACTCTGGATCTCAAATGGGTGGATTGATTCATTTATTAAGAGGTATTCACATTCTTGTTCCCAGAAACATGACTAAAGCTGCCGGATTTTACAATACATTGCTAGATAGTGATGAACCTGCTGTTGTTGTAGAATGCCTGAATGGATATCGTTTAAAAGAAAAAATGCCTTCTAATTTATCAGAAATAAGAACTCCATTAGGCGTTGTAGAAACTGTAAAAGAAGGAAGTGACATTACATTAATTTCTTATGGTTCTACACTAAGATTAGTTGAGCAAGCAGCAAAAGAATTACTATCCGTAGGGATAAACGCAGAGGTAATCGATGTTCAATCTCTTATACCATTTGATCTAACTCACGATATCGTAAAAAGTATTGCTAAAACAAACAGGGTTTTGGTAATAGATGAGGATGTTCCTGGAGGAGCTACTGGATATATACTTCACAAACTTATTGATGAGCAAAATATATATCAATATTTAGATAGTGAACCGCAAACTTTAAGTGCGCAACCACATCGTCCTGCATTTGGAACAGATGGTGATTACTTTAGTAAACCGTCTACCGAAGATATTTTTGAAAAGGTGTATGAAATAATGAACGAAGTAAATCCATCTAATTTTCCTAGGTTAAGATAATCAACTTAGTTAAAAAGGATTTTCTATTTTAATTCGTTTACCTTCTTTATAAGAAATAACGAAAATATTTTTATTAATAACACCAGATTTAAGTAGTGTTTTCCTGAATTCCTGCGCTTCTATTAGTGTTTCGAAAATACCTAAACTTAACTTATAATAAGAGGTATCACTATACACAAGAGAATTCGTGAATTTTTCTGAAATCAAAGAAACTTTTTTATCTGTAAACGATTGAATTTGAACAGAGTAAACAGTGTCCTTATTTATCAAATCTCTGTACATATAAAGATTTTTCAAGTCATTTAAATCAGATTGATCACTTTTCAATTGATTAAGCTGTGTTTTTAATCCGTTAATTTCTGACTGAAAAGAAGAAAACTCCTTATTTTCCATTACTACAGTATCACCATTATCTCTATCTACCCAAAATACTACGTAAACAATTAACGCTATTGTAAGTATCAACAATGCAGAACATAACATTTTAAGCATCAATTTTGACGCTCTATTTCTCTTTAGTTCAACAGATTTGTCATTAAGAAGATCTTCTAATTTTCGTTGCTCTACTTCAGCTTTTTCTATTTGATAATGCAATGATAAAAGATCTTCGTTTTTAATATCTGGCATTGGTATGAAGGTTTAATGATACTTTATAGGCTTATGGTAATTTTTGTTTGGTTATTTTATAAACAATTCCATCATTCATCTCTAATAGCATAATAGGATTATCTGAGATAATTTTCTGAAAAGCTTTTAAAGGAAATCCTTTAGAAATTTGATTTAAACTCTGAATACGAACCTTATCATTTAGCTCTAATCTTCTTAGTTTGGTATTTGTATTAGAAACATAGTAATTATCATATAAAAAATATAAGGTATCTCCATTTTTATCAATATCATACTCGGCCTCGTTATTTTCTTTTGCTTTTTCTACAGCCTTTCTACCCTTATAATACTCAATATAATCTACTTCAATAAAAATAACACCATTGGTTCTAAACACATTCTTCACGTAACAATGTTGTTTTTTAAATTTTAGTTTTTTAGAGTCATCTTCTATTGTATCCTTAATACTATCTACAACAGTGGAGTCAACACTTATTTCAGAATTACCTTCAACACGTGATCCCAGTTTTTCTTTATAATCAGATATATCAGTTTTTAATTTCATCAACTCTTCTTGCAAAGAATCATTCATTTTTTTTATCTGATCTATATTCTCGGGCGTGTCCTTTGCTTGATCTGAATCTGGGTTAAAACCATCCTGGTTTAGATAATACATAGTAAAAGACATTCCTATGACTACCAAAAAAAACAAAACCATAAAAATGATACTATTCCTTTTACTTCTCTTCAATTCTTTGGATATAGAAACAAGACGATCTTCTAGTTTCTGCTGTTTCATACCAGATTTTTCAATCCTATATTGTACAGATAGTAATTCGTCTTCTTTATTTTTCATTTCGCATTCTAAATTTCTATAAAATCATTTACACTACTATGGTATCCATTTAATATCTTTAAAATCAGGCTTCCTTTTTTCTAAAAAGGCATTTCTTCCTTCTTTTGCTTCTTCCGTCATATATGCTAATCTAGTTGCTTCACCAGCAAAAACCTGTTGCCCGACCATACCATCATCAGTAAGGTTCATTGCAAATTTTAGCATTTTAATAGAAGTAGGTGATTTTTCTAATATCTCTTGAGCCCACTGATAAGCGGTGTCTTCTAATTCTTCGTGAGGTATAACGGCATTTACCATACCCATTTCATATGCTTCTTGCGCAGAATAATTCCTGCCTAAAAAGAAAATTTCACGAGCCTTTTTTTGTCCTACCATTTTTGCCAAGTAAGCAGATCCATATCCACCATCAAAACTAGTAACATCCGCATCCGTTTGTTTAAAAATAGCATGCTCTTTACTTGCTAAGGTTAAATCACAAACAACATGCAAACTATGCCCTCCTCCTACTGCCCATCCAGGCACTACTGCGATTACCACTTTTGGCATAAATCTTATTAACCGTTGTACCTCTAGAATATTCAATCTATGCATTCCATCCTGACCCACATAGCCTTGATGTCCTCTAGCTTTTTGATCACCACCGCTACAAAAACTATATACTCCATCCTTGGTTGATGGACCTTCTGCAGAAAGTAACACAACTCCTATAGATGTATCTTCTTGAGCATCATAAAAAGCATCGTACAATTCACTTGTAGTATTTGGCCTAAAAGCATTACGAACATTAGGTCTATTAAATGCTATTCTAGCAACACCATTTGATTTTTTATAAGTTATATCTTGATATTCTTTTACAGTTTTCCAGTTTATCGAACTCATTATATTTTTTTTATGCTATCAAAAATAATATAATATATTGTATCCAGCTACATCATTATAGTAGTTAAATCAAGTTAAAAAAGTAATATTTTTACATCTTTCATATAAATTAACACAGGTTTTGCACGATTTTTGATATTTTAGACAAAACAGATAATTAGAAATTACTATGAAGATTTTCCCTATCATATTTTTAAGCTGTATTGGTCTTATCTCTTATGGACAAGAAAAGCCCTCATTAACAATCGATTGGGAAACTTGGAATACACATATTGCGGATAATAGCTCTCAATATACACTTGAACATAAAGAAATAACTCCTTCTTTATCCTATATACGAGAACTAATTTCTACTGGAAATTACGTTTTAATGGAAATCAATTTATCAATTGATTTACGTAAGCAGCATCTTGAAAACGAAACACCAATTCTTTTGCTTCCTGAAAATAAGTTTATACAATCAGATTATGCGTTCTCTCTTCCTAATAGCACAAATCAAAATCAAAATAATTTAAGATTTACGATAACAGGGAATGGAGGGTACAACACTAATAATACCGGAAAAGGAAGTGTTAAAAACAATGCTTATAGAGATGCAAGTACTTATACAGGAATATACTGCCCTGTAACCGGTGTTCCTTTAACGTATTAAAAAAAGGCAGTGGATTAATTAGCAGTGGATTATTGAAACTAATCTACTAAACGAATACCGTCTTTTTCTATCACTATTTTTTTTGCTTTATATAAAGAACCAATAGCCTTCTTAAAGCTTTTTTTACTTAATTGAAAAACATCTTTTATATCATTAGGATCAGACTTATCATTAAGATCAATAAATCCTCCACTTGACTTTAATTCATCTAGTATTTGCTGAGCATTAGGTTCTATAGAACGATACCCATGTCGTTGTAACGTGAGATCAATCTTTCCATCAGGGCGCACTTTTTTTACAAATCCTTTTAACTGATCTCCTGGTGTTACTTTCTGAAAGATCTCATCTTCATACACTAAGCCTAAATGTTTTTGATTGACAATCATATTCCATCCATAAGGAGATGGATGTGATGCAATTAAATCTACTTCATCATAAGAAGATAACAAGACTAAAGAGTTATCTAAAAATGCATTCGTCTTACTTGACCCAACTAATCTGTTTGTTTCCTCATCTAGATAAACATAAACAAGATACCAGCTCCCGATTCTCATCTTAGAGGCTTGCTCTCTAAAAGGTATAAACAGTTCTTTTTCTAAACCCCAATCCATAAACGCTCCAATATCAGAAACGGTAGTGCACTTTAAATAGGCAAATGATTTTACAGTGGCATAAGGTTCTAAAGTAGTTGCAACAATCCGTTCTTCATGATCTAAGTAAAGAAATACTTTAATCTCGTCTCTAATCATAAACTGATTCGGAACATATTTATTAGGCAATAACACTTCATTCCCTTCATCATCACTAAGATAAACACCTTGATCTCTCTCTCTTACAAATTCTAACGTGTTATATTCACCAAGCTTAAGCATCGTTTTATATTTTTGCGCAAAGATAATTGTTTAATCTTCCTATATATCATATTAAAACAAAAAAAGGTGCTCAATCAAGAACACCTTTTTTGTTTTCTAATATCTGTTATTCTATTTGTATACAGATTCTTTCTTAAAATGCTTTGCTAATAAATAATAAACAACTGCTCTATATTTATTTCTATTAGATTTTCCATATGCATCCATAACAGAAGCAATTGCCTCATCTAACTTTGGTCCATCAGAAAGACCTAACTTTTTAATTAAGAAATTTTTCTTTACAGTTTCTAATTCTGAAGGATCACTTCCAGATACCGTAGCAGCATCCTTATTATAAATAGAAGGCCCACAACCAATAGTAACTTTAGTTAAAAAGTCCATATCCGGAGTTTGACCAATTTTATCTTTAATATCCGCAGCGTACTTAGTAATCAATTCGTCTCTTTTACTCATAAGGTGATAATGTTTTAGGTTTTAGTTAATTTATTATGTTATCTCAAATATAACTTATTTATAAATGAATAATTCATTTATAAATTATAATAAAACTGTTTTTTTAGACAAAATGCTTAAAATAATCGATTAAAACACCATCATTCATTTTTCTAGGAGTAAAAACCTCTAATATTTGAGGTTTATCATTCTCATTATAAAGATCTCTTATTGCTTGTTCTAGTTCATCCTTTCCTTGGACAGTAGTATACTTAAAATTAAACATAGTAGACAAGTGTTCCGCTGTTAAACTATGTTTCGTTTCAAAATAAGTACTAAAATTATGACTCTCAGATTTACCTGGTAAAATTCTAAAAATCCCTCCTCCACTATTATTAATTAAAATAATCTTGAAATTAGAAGGAATAGAATCATTCCACAACCCGTTACTATCATAAAAAAAACTAAGATCACCTGTTATTAACGTAGTAGGAATGCCTGAAGCTACTGCTGCACCTATCGAAGTAGAAGTACTTCCATCTATTCCACTTGTTCCACGATTACAGTATACTTTAAATGAAGGATTCAATGAAAATAATTGCGCATATCTAACCGTAGAACTATTGCTTAGTTGAATCATCTGATCATTAGGAATAAGATCAAACATCATTTCAAATGCTTTGAGATCAGAAAAATCTATTTCTTGCAGATACTTTTCATGTCTTATTCTTCTTTGATTTCTTTTTGCTATCCAAAAAGATTTATACTCATTATCAACAATCTTAGTATCAGGTAAAAAGCCAGATAAGAACGCATTAGGATGCATTTTTATATGCTCGGTTAAGCAAAAATATGTATCATAAGCTTTCTTTTGATCAATATGCCAATGAACTTTAGGTTGGTAATTTCGTAAAAAAGCCTTTATTCTTTTAGAAACTACCATACCTCCAAAAGTCAATAAAACATCTGGTTGTAAAGCTTTAAATTCATCATCACTTAAGGACGTAATTAATTGATCAATACAATTTACGTGGGTTTCATGATGAATATTAGATGTTGTTTCCGTCAAAATTAAAACCGAAGGATCTTTAGCCAAATAATCAATAAACTCCTTTTCTATACTATTAGGAGGGTTCACTCCTATCAATACTAATTTACGCTTAGATGCATTCCATTGCATCAACATGTTAGACCGCAACGTATTTGAAATACGCTGTTCTATATGCTCTACAGGAATATTCTTAGGAACTATTGTTGGTTTTATAATTGTATCATATAGCGGTTCATAAAAAGGAACATTAATATGAACAGGTCCATTTCCTTCTATAGCTTTATTAAGCGCTATATTGATCTCCCGCTCATTATGTTTTTGAGCTTCGTGCTGTTTTTGTTTTATTTTAATATCATCTACTTCAATCTCAGGAACAATTTCTGAATATAAATTGGCTGAATATAAAATATGGTTTTCGAATACATTTTTTTGTCGGATCGTTTGCCCATCACCGATATCAATACGTTCAATAGGTCGATCTGCACTTAATACTACTAACGGTACATCACTATAAAACGCCTCTGAAATTGCAGGGTAATAATTTAATAATGCACTTCCCGAAGTACAAACTAATGCAACAGGTTTTTTTATCTGTTGCGCAATTCCTAAGGCAAAAAAAGCGGCGCATCGTTCATCAACAATACTATAGCATTTCATGTTAGGGTTTTCAGTAAAACCAATTGTCAAAGGAGCATTTCTAGATCCGGGAGAAATTACCACATGGAAAATTCCTTTTGCTTCACATAAAGCAACTATGGTTTGAGATAAAGGAATTTTGGAATATAAACGTTTCTTCATTCGAGTCGCTAAATTACAATATAGAGTCAAGTAAAGCCAGTCTTTTAAGGTATTTTAATACAAAACCTTTTTCATTGTTTCGGTCTTTCGTACAGTTTCTTCCCACTCTTTTTCTGGAACAGAACCTTTAGTAATTCCTCCTCCGACGTAGACAATAGCTTTCTCTTTATCTATTTCCATACACCTAAGATTTACATATAGATTAGACACAACACTACCATGGTGATTGATTAACAATTCTCCTAAAAAACCTGTATAATACTTTCGATTATATGGTTCATTGTTTAAAATAAATAATCTAGCCTGTTCTTTAGGCAAACCACATACGGCGGGTGTAGGATGTATCCCTTCAATAATAGAATCAATATCAGAATTTTTATTTTTTAAAACACCGGTAATATCTGTTTTAAGGTGTAATAAAGAACCTGCCTTATATGTATAAGTTTTAGATTTTTTGATATTATGAATTTTTGATGAGAGCTTATTTAAAACAAAATCTGTAACCATAGCTTGTTCTTCAACCTCTTTCGTTCCCCATGTTACATTTAATGAATCCACATAAGGCTGAGTTCCGGCTAAAGCCATAGTACTAAACTCATTTTCTTTTATCATCATTAGAGTTTCTGGTGTAGCACCAAGCCAAGTTCCTACAGCGGGATGATACCATAAATACACAAACGCATTTGGGTAATAATTAATCAATCTTTTAAAAACTTCTAAAGGACTTTTTTTAGAAAAAGAAACCTCTTCTCTTCTAGAAACAACTACTTTTTTAAAAAGCCCTTCATTAATAACCTGTACGCTATCTTTTACAAGCTGTACATATTTTGTTTTTGCTTCTAGATCCTGTTCGGTAGATAAGATATCTTTCTGAATATACTGCGGTATTTTATTTGTTGATACAACTAAAGAACTATAATATGTACTTTTGTCTTTAGGAATTAGAACGGTTTGCTCTCTATTATCAAATGGAGAAAAAACAAAACCAGCTGTACTATACGAATCTATTTCATATAAATTATTATCATTCTGCAGAAAACAATTTATAGTTAATTCTTTAGATTTTCGATATACTACGAATGGCAGTTGACTATCCATATGGGATTGGATTTTCAGGTATAATGCCAAAATATCCATATTACCTAGATTTTGCTAATGCTATTGTCGTTAACTTTACAATGGAAATTAATTGCTTTTCTTCATTCCGTATTTTTATATCCCAAAGTTGAGTAGTTCTTCCTTTATGCACGATTTCGGCTCTAGCATATACATAACCTTCTCTTATACTCTTTACATGATTAGCTGAGATCTCTAATCCTCTAATATAATACTCCTTTGTATCTAAAAAAATATGAGAAGCTGCACTACCAACACTTTCTGCAAGCGCAACCATAGCACCACCATGTAAGACACCATCAGGCTGATGAACCTTTGATGTTACAGGCATCTTTGCAACCAAATAATCTTTACCTACTTCACAAAAAGAAATATCCAATGTTTCCATTAGCGTATTCTTGCACATTTTAGCACATTGCTCCAATATCTCTTCTTCAGTTAACTTCATAAATTTAATTTTAAGTAAAAATAAACAATGGCATTAAATAATTCTAACTATATTTATGTATTATTTTAACGAACGTTCAATAAAATGCCTAAAACTAAAACATCCAAAGAAGAAGTCTTGAGTAAAGTAATCCCCATACTTAGAGAAAGAGGTATCTGCAAAAGCAGCATGAGCGAATTAGCTAAAGCTTGTGAAATTCAGAAATCTCACTTTTACTACTACTTTAACAGTAAAGAGCAATTAATAAAGGAAGTCCTAGCTACGGTAAACAGTTACTTCAAACATACTTTATTTAAAGTAATTGAAAGTAACTCCTTAACCATCGATCAAAAATTACAAAAAATACACGGACTCATTAATAAGATGTTTAAAAACGATCATAGTGGCTGTATTATGGCAAATACAGCTTTAGAAACTGCTCATTTAAATCCTATTTATAAAGATGAAATCAAACATTTTTTTGAAGACTTCATCGCTGGTTTACAACTATTATTAGCTCCTAATTATCCTAAAGAAGAAACCTTGTCACTTGCAGAACAAATGGTTCAAGATTTGGAAGGTGGAATTTTATTAATGCGTATTTATAATGACCATAAATATGTTAATAACGCTGTTTCTAGAATGGAAAAAATAATACTAAAATCTTAATTATGAACTCATTTACTATTCAATCTAACGATGGATACCCTATTTCGGCTCATGAATTTGTTCCAAAAAATCCTACTAATAAAACTATTGTATTTGCACCAGCAGTTGCAGTACCCCAAAAGTTTTATTTTAATATCGCCAATTACCTTGCAGAAAAAGGATGCAACGTATTTACTTTTGACTATCGCAGTATTGGCTCTTCTAATTCTAAAAGCATTAAATCTTTAAAAAATCAAGGATTTTTCTCTTGGGCGATGGATTTTAATGCGGTTTCTAAATATGTGAAAACGAAATTTCCAAATAACAATCAATATATGGTTGGGCATAGTTATGGAGGAAACAGTGTAGGTTTTAGCGATGCTTTCCAATACTATGATAAATACATAACCATAGGATCTCAATTTGGTTTTTATAAACATTTTACTCCTAGAATGCGTTTTTTAATATATTTAAATTTCAAATTCTTCGTTCCAATCACTACTTCCGTTTTAGGATATTATCCATCTGGTTGGTTTGGACTAGGAAGACCATTGACCACAAAAGCAGCAAAAGATTGGGCTGTTTTTTTATTACATCCTGATTCTATGTTACATTTTACAAAAGGTAGCTCCAAAACTTATTATAAAAAGATAAAAGAATCTATGTTACTTATTAGTATTGATGATGATCTTTTTGCTCCTAAAAAATCGGTAGATATCCTGGCAGATAGAGTATACAGCAACGCCCTTACTACAAGAAAACATTTAAAACCTTCGGATTACAATTTAAAAACAATTGGACATTTTGATTTTTTTAGAAAGAAAAATCAAGATATCTTGTGGCCGATAATAGATCAATGGTTTGAACTATAAAAGTAACTAATTATGCAAAAAGAGGTTGTCTATCAATCTACTAACACATTTGATACATTGAATGAATTAACCGATCAAACCAAAACAGTTTGGCTTGTTTTTCATGGAATCGGCTATTTAAGTAGATATTTCATCCGTTTGTTTCAAAGTCTTGATGCTGAAGATAATTATATTATTGCTCCGCAAGCTCCTTCTAAATATTACAAAAACAATGATTATAAGAGAGTAGGATCTAGTTGGTTAACTAAAGAAAATACTGGGACAGAAACTAAAAATGTGCTCAATTATGTAGATGCGATTATGGAATTAGAGAAACTACCAGCTTCTGTGAATTTTGTGGTTTTAGGATATTCTCAAGGAGTTAGTATCGCTAGCAGATGGATCGCAAGTAGAAAAATACAACCAAATGCGTTTGTAATGATTTCTGGTGGATTTCCAAAGGAATTGAAAAAAGATGATTTCACTTTTCTAAACCAAACCACTAAAGTGACCCATATTTTAGGTGAAAATGATCCTTATTTTGAAATCAAAAAAGTAGAAGCTGAAAAAATACGTGTAAAAGAGATATTACCGCAAATAGAATTTAGATCACATCCTGGCGGTCATGAATTAGATATTGAAACTGTTAAGAACATTTTTTGAGCAGTAACATTTTCGGTTATTAAGACATATACTTATAGAAGCTTTAATTTAAATAGCTATTATAATGTCCAAATATTCCTTATTCATAATACTCATCTGCCTATTTTCTTTAGAAATAGTATACTCTTATGAAGATTATTATATCGATCGTGTAACAGGACTAGAGCTAGGATTAGATGGTTCCGAAACAAGTAATTTAAGAGTTATTGATATTAGAGAATGGAACTACGTAATTGAAGAAAAAGGAGGCGTCAAATCTATTCCTGGTATACAAGAATTACACAAAAATAGTTCTGTAATTACATTTGATGAAGATCAGATACAAATGGAAGTACAAAGAATTGCTGATGACACTATGGAAGAAGGTTTAGAGAATCAGGTTTTCATAGTATTAAATGTTAATAATGGAAAAGTTTCTGCGGTCAGAGACTGGATACCAGAGCTAAAGACCAATTCAGAAATCATGATTAACACATATGGCGTTGGTAGTAATAGTGCTCCACGAGTAGGAGAAGGGTTAATGCTTCTAGGACAATTACACGGACATCCTAAAGAATTGCAAGAAAACAAAAAAAATATTAGAACAGTTTCTGAATTTGATATAAAAGTAGCCCAAGAACTAGGGATTACAATTTTTGCCGTTGATGCTTTTAATGCATTTGATACTTTTGATTCAAAAAACTCTAAAAACGGTTCTAAATCCCTTCACATACACTGCGTTACAAAGAATGGTGAAGTTAAAAATTTTATTGGTAGAACTACTGGAAAGAACAATATAGACACCTTTAACTTTTCTTATTATTTCAATTCTATTTTAAGAAAAAACAATAGCATAAAAGTTCTATAGCATTACATTAATCAAAGAAAAAAGTATATCTTATTTATAAAGTATCTCTCAATCTTCTTGAATTAACTGTATCATAGATAATAGTTAATTTTTGAATTTTATTATCTTCTGAAAGATCTAAAATATCAACTACTTTAAAATTCACTTTTTCATTATTCTTAAGTATCCATTCATAATCAAAAAGTAAGGAAAGGCGATTAGTATCTTTCTCTAAAAATATTCCATCTAAATGAAGTTTAGAAGAATTCGTGTCTTCTGATAAATCCTTATAAAATTTAGCTGCTGATAATGTGCCATATAAAGGAGATACCACAATACCATCATCAGTGAATAGGTCTACTACTTTTGGTACATCACCTTTTTCTAATAAAAAAAGATATCTCTTTGCTACTTCTTCTTTTGTCATCTATAATTTTTTACAAATACCTTTCTTTAATAATTTCTACGTGATGGTTTTGATGACCAGAAAGTATATAACCTGCAGCTCTAGCGCTCATAGGACTACCACTCGCCTCTCCTATTTGATTTAACATCTCTGATGTAAATCTTTTATATAATGTAATTGAGCTATTCCTTACAGCCTCAAATTCCTCTATAAGATCTTCAATACTAAATGTATTTGCATTAGAGTTTGGCACATAAGCATCTTGATCAAATCCAATCAAAGGAGTTTGGTCCTTTCTGGCAAACCTAAGCGCTCTATATGAAAATATGCGTTCTGTATCAATTATATGCTGTATTACTTCTGCAATAGTCCATTTACCTTCTTCGTAAGCGTATGTCAACTTTTCATTAGGAATAGTATTTACAAATTCTATAAATTTCTTTTTCCCTTGTTGTAAACCTTGTACGATATTCTCACTTTCTGATTTATCTATAAAAATCCCATAGTACGGATTATACTCTTCTGGTGTAAGTAAAGATTGCATAAATTAACTAGTTAAAAATAATAGCGGAATTTACTAATTATACGGGCATTTGTTGATTGCATTAACAGTTATTTATAAGATTAGTTAATTCTATGAAATAGCTCACTTCTTATTGTTTAGTATCTATAAATTTAATTGCTTCTATAATATTTTTGTCTTTTGATAGATCTTCAAAATTAGCTTCTTTTACAACCATTTTTTCTGGCCTAATTGTTTTTGTAAATTTCCCTGATCTATCAGTCCCATAACTAAGTGTTATAGCTGCTTTTGTCTTAAATGGTAATTCAAACAAATCATTTGCCGTAGTTAATCCATAACTTTCTTCTCCAACAATCAACATGTTTTTTCTTCCTCTAAATCCCATAGCGACAAACTCCCCTGCACTTGCTGTCATTATACCTGTAATTAGAACTACTGGGATTTCAGGTTTTGGTTTGGAGAGTATTTTAGCTTGAGCCATTATTTGATGATTTTCGTAAAAAACGCCATTATGTAACCCAGAACGACTTTTTACATATTTATCAGCATCCAAATATAGGGATACAGTATGATCACCCAGTAAATGGTATAATCCCGCTAGCATCACATTAGAATTCCCTCCTATATTTAATCTCAAATCAATAATCCAACCTTTTATTTTTGCTGAATTATCTATTCTTATTATAGCATCATATATCTCCTGGGCCTTCTGATTTAATTCTTCCTGCGTTGCATTCAATAATAGCATTCCCGGAACAAAAACATAACCATACTGTTCATTCACTACACTGACATTAAACTTTGGCTCTTTTGCATAAGTTTCTAAAAGACTACTATGTAAATCTTCTTGCCCAATTCTACGTTTAAGATTACTTTCATAGATTCCGTTTTCTACAAAGAGAATCATATGATCGCCAGCTATAGAATCAAAAAGGTTTGTACAGACTTTCAGAGATTCTTCGAACGTGTTACTCTTTAATGCTTGCTGTTTAATATAAGGTTTTAACCGAGTCCAATCAACCGTTTTCCTGTATATATAATTAGTTTCTAATTGATTAAAAAATTGATCGTAAAAAACATTAATACTATCTTTTATTGAATAAGATTTCTCCTGACTATAGCTCTTAGAAGAAAAAACAGAAATACTAATAATTAATCCAAAAAATAAACTTTTCATTACTGTTGTTTTAAAATTTTATGATTTCAAAACTATAGGCTTTTAAAGAAAAAGACCCTTGAAAACAGCTAGATAATGTCCAAGAAATAAATATTGGACATATTAGTTAGTATGCTCTTTCTTATATTGAGTAGGTGTTAAACCTGTTATCTTTTTGAATACCGCATTAAATGAAGATTTTGAACTAAAACCTGATTTTTCTGCAATTGCTAATAATGTAAACTTTTTTTCTTCAGAAGAAACCAACAGTGTTTTTACCTTTTCGATTCTATAAGTATTTATAAAATCATTGAAAGACATATGATACGTATCGTGGATGTATAGGGATAGTTCTTTTTCTGATATTGGTAATAAAGACGCTAGATCAGAAACTTTGAGATTTTGATTTGTAAAAATTTCCTCTGTCTTCATATAATACTCTATCTTATTCTTCAATACACTATCTATCTCATCTTCTTTACGATCTTTTAGGTAAAAAGTTTTAAACAATAGATTAGATTTGGTAAAACCAACAAAACCTATCCAATAGATATAGAGAGAATTTAAAACTAATATTACATAATAAAATTCTCCACTATCTTCAAGGTTAAAAAGAATTGCTATAATTTGATGAAGTAAATTAAGAATAATAAATACAATAAACATCCAGGAAAACGTGGACAACCATTCCCAATTTTTACGTATTGATAAAGAACCTTTGATTATCTCTTTATTCTTATTAATAAATCCTAGGATATATATCATGAGAATTAGGTTAAACGTCAGATAAACAAAATCATTATATAGAAAAAAACCTGTTTGATATACTCTATAAAAAATATATTCATCAATACCACTATGGAGCATCACATACCAATAAGCTCTTAAGATTCCATACAAAATTGCGGGAATAAACAATAGATATTCAACAAAGGAAACAACGGAAGCTTTTTTTTCTATTTGGCTTTTTATATAAAAATAAAATCCCACACCAATAAGATACTTATATGGAAATGGAAAAGAAGTCAAAGGAAGAAAACCTATTGAATTGACATTCATATACAGGAATGCATATGTCAAATTGTAAAAGGACAAAGAAAATAAAAACAATATGTAATAATTAAATGCCCTTTTATTCTCTCTTCTTTTAGAAAGAAGATATAAACATAGTGTAAAACCCTGTATTGCACCAAAAAGGACTATAATATTTAATACTGTGTAATTTATGGTGTTGCTTTTATTAGTAAAACGATCAATTAATAAATAAGTCTTTGATTGGTTTTAATAAACTTAATTCTTTGTTCTATATATATTTCTTGGGTAATCAGAGATTCGTACATTTTCTTTTTGCAATTCGTTTAATGCATTTTTTGCTATCCAAATTGCAGAAGAGCTCTTTAATTCTAATAATTGATTAGCAACTTTTATAGCTTTTTTATTTAAATCTATATTTCTCTTTCCAATATTTCTCAAAGCCCAATTTATTGCTTTTTTCACATATAATCTGTCATCATTTGCTTCTTTTTTAATGATTGGAAAAAATTGTTCAAACAATTCATTATCTGATTTTTTATCAGCCATACAATAAGCAGCCATAATAGTAAAACCAGC